>JAMONB010000052.1 GCA_027066745.1 Flavobacteriaceae bacterium | reverse complement strand
ATGGAAAGGTTATCTCTCACAAAGAAAACCTGGCATTACCACCTTTTGGATTGGATTGCAAAAATTCTCAGCCATTATGCAAGGATGGATACTTTTTAGAAATGTGTCCAGACGGTAGCCTTTGGAGAGGTTTTTTTTTATAAACAAATAAACAGTTCTAATACCAATTTAAATTGATATAAAGTAGAAGGTGTATTGAATTTTAGTGTGAATTCTTATATTGAAATCTCGCTATTTAAGATTTTTTTTTGAATGAAAACAAAAGATTATATTTGACCTTCTAAATTAAAAAAGAAACCAATGAAAAAAATTATACTATTTATCCTACTCATAGCCGTATCACTCAATTTTACTTTTGCTCAGCATGCAGATACTACAAAGGTTGATAATCCATACAGAGCAGAAAGAGATAAGATAAATGACCTTGTACATACCAAGCTTAAAGTGAAATTTGACTTTAAAAAACGTCAGATGATAGGTGAGGAGTGGATTACTTTAAAACCACATTTTTACAATACTCAAACGGTGACTTTAGACGCAAAAGCAATGCTTATTGATCAGGTAAGTCTAGATGGTAAAGCTTTAAAATTTGATTATAACGGAGCTCAATTGGTGGTGCAACTTGGTAATATGTATGTAAAAGATGAAGAATATACATTACACATCAATTATACAGCACGTCCAGAAGAGGTAAAACAAGAAGGTAGTGCTGCAATAAGCGATGCAAAAGGCTTGTATTTTATTGATCCTGATGAGACAGACCCAGATAAACCGACACAAATTTGGACTCAAGGTGAAACAGAATCTAGCAGCTGTTGGTTTCCGACTATTGATAGCCCAAATCAGAAGTCTTCACAAGAAATTTACATTACTGTACCGAATAAATACATTACACTTTCTAACGGGTTGTTAGAAAGTCAGTCAGAAAATAACAATGGTACTAGAACTGATTATTGGAAGTTTGATCAAAAACACGCTCCGTATTTATTCTTTTTAGGTGTAGGAGAGTTTAGTATTGTAAAAGATAAATGGAATGATATTCCTGTTGATTATTATGTAGAAAAGGCTTACGAGCCTTATGCAAAAGAAATTTTCGGATTAACACCTGAAATGATTGGTTTCTTTTCAAAGATTACTGGAGTTAATTATCCTTGGCCAAAATATGCACAGATTGTTTGTAGAGATTATGTCAGTGGAGCAATGGAAAACACAACTGCTGTAATTCATGCAGAAAATGCCCAACAAGTAGATGGACAACTTATTGATGAAAATGGTTGGGAAGATACGATTGCTCATGAACTTTTTCACCATTGGTTTGGCGATTTAGTTACTGCTGAAAGTTGGAGTAATATAACCGTAAATGAATCTTTTGCAAATTATAGCGAATATTTATGGAGAGAATATAAATATGGAAAAGACCATGCTGATGCACATCGATATGAAGATCTTCAAGGCTATTTTAAAGGAAAGAATGAAGCCAAACATCTAGTGCGTTTTAATTATAGCTCTCGTGAAGATGTCTTTGATGGCGTTTCTTATAATAAAGGAGGTTATATTTTACATATGCTTCGTAATCTTTTAGGCGATAAAGCTTTTTTTGCTGGATTGAAAGAGTATTTAACGGCTAATAAATATCAAACAGGCGAAGCTCATCAATTGCGTTTGGCATTAGAAAAAATTAGTGGTAAAGATTTAAATCCGTTTTTTAATCAATGGTATTTCGGAGCTGGTCATCCTAAATTAGAAGTTAATTACACACATAATGAAGCTGGAAAAACAATAACTGTACACATTAAACAAACTACTGACAATGTTTTTGAATTTCCATTAGATATAGATGTTTATGAAAACAATCAGCCAAAGCGTTATCATATATTCGTAAAAAAGAAAGAAGAGAAGTTTACGGTTAAATACACTACACGGCCTCGTTTAATAAATGTTGATGCTGATAAAATTTTATTGGCAGAAATTAAAGATGATAAAACTATTGAGGCTTCTATTTATCAATACAATGTCAAAAATGCCAATTATTTAGATAGAAGAACAGCAATTGAAACACTGGCAAACAATCAATCAAATAAAAAAGCTGCTGAAACTTTGGCAAAAGCTTTAAATGATAAATATTACGGATTGAGGATGTTAGCCTTAGAGAAAATTGAAATTAAAGGAGATAAAAACATTATCAATCGTATTGAAAAATTGGCAATGTCTGATGAAAAGACACTTGTAAGAGCAAAAGCAATTAAGATTCTTAGTAAATTAAATATTGCGAAGCATATAAATATCTTTAAAAATGCTTTAAAAAGTAAATCATTTGCGGTACAGTCTAATGCAATATCAGCATTGTATAAATTAGATAAAGCTACAGCGGTTGCTAAAGTAAATTCAATTACAGATAAGCTGACTAAAAAAGGGATGGTCAATAGTTTGATAGAAATTTATGTCAAAGAAAACAATGAAAAAGAAATGGTTTTTACGGCAGATAAAATAATTGCTGGCTTATTTTTTAATGCAAATCCTGATGTGCAAGCTGTTTACGGACAGGCTTTTCAATGGATTTCTGCTAGCGATAATCTTGAGGCAACTAAAGTATTGGTTAAAGATTTTGTTTCAAAAGCAAAGCAGTATAAAAAATACGGTGCTGATAAAATGATTTTACAGATGCTACAACAGGTGGTTACTGCAAAAGAACAATTGACCTCAGGGAATAAACAAGAGCTGATAGAGCTTGTTAAAAAAGGTATGGCTGAGCTTAAATAGTCTCATTATTAAAAGAACTATACTCTGTAGCTACAAAGAACTGTTTTGCAATAGTGTAGAAAAAGACCACTTCATTGTAAGAACCAAGATTCTAGACTCTTCTGTCATGAATTTTGGTTCTAAAAGTCTTGAATATTTAAGCTGCACTTGAATTTAGCTTTCATGATACCCTTTAAACGTGCCGTCTTTATAGAAAATAATAATTTTATCAATTTCTTTGGTTGTACTATTCTCAATAACTTCTTTTTTTGTGAAATTTGATGATAGGGCGGTGGTAGTCGTCTTATTTTTAGGAAAATCTCCTTTACCATTTAAGAGCCAATAAAGTTCTACTTCTTTAAATTGATCTAATACCTTTAATACAAAATCTAAACTTGGCTTGTTTCTTCCTGACAAAAGATGGGAAATACTAGAACGTTGTACATTAATTTTATCTGCAAAAGCAGCCGCAGATAACTGGTAATAATCCATTATATTTTGCAGTCTATTCGAGAAGTCTATATTGTGTATCATTACATTTTTATGAATTACAAATGTAAATAATTATTATTTAATCTTCAAGGTTATTAAAAAATAATGACCACCGTATCTACTATTTTACTTTATATAAATTAGTATAAATAATTGACTTTAAGCTTATTTACTATTGTTTTTATTTGCAATTTACAATTGTAATAATTATCCTACAAAAAACATCCTGAAAGTGACATGAACCGTTTACTATTGTAAACTTTTCTTTAGTTACTTTTGTAAAATGAATACAACTGATTTGACTAATTTTCTAGAATGGGCTTCTCAGTATACCGAAAAAAATCTTTTTGGACGGTATATTACATTTAAAGACATTGAACCATTATTAAAAAAATTAGCACATCAATTTGATGTGAAAAAAATCGGACACTCTTATAGAGGATTACCTATTTACAAAATCACCATAGGCAATGGAGCAACTAAAATTTTGATTTGGTCTCAAATGCATGGCAATGAAAGCACAGGTACAAAAGCCGTATTTGACTTTTTTAAATGGATTGGCAGTACCTCAGACAATTCAAGTTCTGTTCATCAAATTTTAAATGAGTGTACTTTGGTCTTTATCCCCATGTTAAACCCTGATGGTGCT
>JAMONB010000051.1 GCA_027066745.1 Flavobacteriaceae bacterium | reverse complement strand
GCTAAATGATCTGGTCCAGAAATTACGTGTATAATTGCAGCAATGATACCTGCAAAAAGAGGGAAATAGAACTCCATTTAAATTGAGATTTTAAACATTAAATTTACAATTTTCTATTTTAAAGAGTAGTTATTTAATTAATTTTTTTGTACTAATACTAATTTTAGAGCAATTGTGATTTATTAATAAGGGTTTCTATAGAATAAATTCAAACACTGGATATTTGGCACTTAAGGTTAATGTTTACCTAATGCCCCATTTGTCTATTTTCGCCCAAAAGGATGGGTGAATTCCATTTCACAATGAAAAATACAACTTTTATATAAAGTTTATTTTTTAATTAACGCTATAGCATCCTCTATAAGAGGCTCCATAATTAAATATCCGGTTATATTTGGGTGAATTCCATCACTTCCAAGCTCTTTTTTTAAGCCATTAGACTCATTTGCCATAGAAGTAAAGTAATCTACATAAACTAAGTTATGTTGGTTTGCATAAGCTTTTAACAGGATATTGAGTTTTACAACTTTTTCTGCAGGTTCTAGTCCTTTTTTCCAAGGAAAGTCATAAGCAGGAAGTACAGAGCATAATATAACTTTTATGTTATTAGCTCTTGCTAATTCGATCATAGATATAATGTTACCAACAATCATTTCAATTGATGAAGGGCCCGTATTCTCAGCAATATCATTTATTCCTGCTAATATAACTACAGCTGTAGGCCTTAAATCAATAACATCTTGTCTAAAACGCAATAGCATTTGAGGAGTTGTTTGCCCGCTAATACCTCTATTTATATATGGTTTATTCGTAAAAAAACCAGGTCGTATTTTTAACCAACTTTCAGTAATTGAATTTCCCATAAAAATAATCCGATATTCACCTATTTTAGGTATTGTTAATTCAAAATTTTCTTTTTGAAATCGATTTAAATTAGCCCAATCTTGGGCATAGGAAGACTCTAAAAAAAAGAATATTAACAAGGTGGTTAAAGTTAATTTTAATATTTTCATAATTTGATTTTTAAAGTTTTTTTAATATTCCAATTTTCGCCCCTTTTGTTCGGTTACATCTCCAACATAAAGTTTGAAGATTATTTTCCGAAGTAAGACCACCTTTTGAAACTGGAATAATATGATCAATTTCTAATAGCAAATTTTCTTCATCCTTAATACTTAGATTACAATTACAACAAGTATAATTGTCTCTGTCTTTAATTTTCTCTCTTAAATTCGATGTCATTAATGCTCTTTGACCAGCAATACTTTTTCTCCATTTTATGATATCGTTTAAGTAGTTTATTAATTTATTTAAATTCTCAATGTTTAACTTTATATCACATTTAGAAGAGCTATTTCCTCCTGCTGACACATATTGAAAAGTGAAAATTGGTATATATAAATCATTAAAATCTATAGCTTCAAACCCTAATTTATTAATAAGCTCATTTTTACTAAAAAAAAGGACTAAGGAAGGAATAGATTTGGAAATACTATTCAAGATTAAATCTCTTTCTTTTTGCAGCAATATTTTCCCTTCTTCTACAGAAGTAAAATCATTTAGTACTTTTTCAAAATTTGATAGTGTTTCTTCATTTTTTTTAATATCAAAGTATTTACAAAAATATTTAATTGGTTGAATACTGGCATTTTTGCAAACAGTAGCTGAACAATGATGTATTCGGTCATCTTTCACCTCTTTGCTCCATTCTTTTCTTTTAAAGTTATAATTACTGTCGTCTATCATCTTGCTTTCCCCAAAATTATAAGATTTTATATTTACATAAGAATATTGCAATTCCTGAATATATTGATTTAGATTATTGCAGTTCGTTGTGTGTTTCTTGATGCTATCTTTTATATTTTTGAACCTTATACTTTTAAAGTAAAAAAAACTAAAAATTTTGTAAACTAAAAATATTCCTATACAAGATAGAATAACTATTAATATAGGTCTCTTGAAATAAACTATTGTTTCTACAAAGGAAGATATAATATCTAGGATAATCTTTGCAATATATATTAATACCCCAGCTATAATTGCTATAATTAAGAGAGCTCCCTCAGATTTAGATTTCATATTTATTTCTCTTTGTATAAATTTTATACGATTTTAGATGTAGTTTTAAATCAGAGTTTTGGTACTTAAATATTTTCCAATTTTTCTAATGTCTAGATTTTTATGAAATTTTATTTCAAATACTCCAACACCACTAACCCAAATTTTAAAATCACTATCTCCATCAAAAGTTCCAGCTGTTTCAATTGAGAATGATGTAATTTTAGGGTAAGGAAATGAACGAAATTCTTTTTTACTTCCTGTGAATCCTTGAACGTCCATCACAATCAGTCTCTTATTTGTGAACCAAACTTTATCTCTAATGTGAGTATATGCGAGTTCAACTTGTTCACCCTCCACAAGTAAATGCATAACATCAATTAGTTTAAATTTTTCATCAAGTTCTTTAGTTACGCTAAATTTTACTAATAAGTCGATTTTCATCTTGGCGGATTTAGTTTTGAGATTAATTTACTATCTAATTTTGTGATTTTTCGATTCAATAAATCAATTTTGAAATATATCCAGATTTGATTGTCGTGATTACAAGCCATAATATATTTATTTTTCTCAAATTCCTTAATGTGAAATTCACTACAAATTTTAATCTGATTATTGATTATCAATTTAGTAATTAAAATTCGTTCCTCTCCATTTTGAGGATTTCTCCAGTCAATTTGATTAATTTTTTCTGTTTTCATATTTTTCAATTTTTTATTATGGCTAATGTGTGTGTTTATGCAAATTGATTTGTTATTTAGTTTAAATGTAAGTATAAACTTTATGGGTTGGTGGCGGTAGTTATAATCTAGAGTTAAGAATCTTTTCTTTTTGATTGTTAAATTCTATTTCTGTTATAATTCCATTTTCCTTTAATTTACTGAGCTCTTCTAATTCTTGGATATAATTATTTTTATTTTGAGATTTATCAAATTTATAACCATTTATTAGGAATTTGTTATACTCGGGTTGTTCTCTTAACCATTCCAAATATTCAGAAGTCGCTATTTTATTAAGGTTTTTATATCCAAATTCAACTGCTTTTCCCAAATGAATGAAAGCTTTTTCTTTTTCCTTTATTTTGGAAAACAATAAAGATAAATTATAATGAATATGAGCATCTTTTGCATCATAATATAAAGCCTCTTGCAAGGCGTTTATAGCATTGTTATAATCTTGAGTATTGTTGGCTTTATAAGCCTTTTTAGTCAACTCAACTATTTTAGGGTTGACTTTTTTTACTTTTTCTTTCTCAGAAGAACCAATAACAAATAATAAGCCAATTATTGGGCTAAATATTAAGGATATAAAAAAAGCTCCCATTGCTCCAATTGTTTTTGAACTTCCCATAGTTCCCACCAAAATGCTGAGGATTATCCACGCTAATACGATCATTATCTTTCTCTTTTTTAGTTAATTTTTCTTTCGATTATAGCCAATTTGTATTAACACAACAAAAAGTGTTGTTTAGATAAACAATTAAATACTTTTTTATTGGCTATTTTGTATATTTTTTTGCAATTTTATTGTTATCTAAAGTACATAAAATATTTAATATACACTTTTTTAATGGGGAGAATAATTGAACCTATTGTTGTAATAAATTTTGAAGTTTTAGTTATAAAGGCTTCTGTTTAAGATATAATAAAGATTAGCCTTAAAACCTAAAAATTTTTGAAAATCAAACGATTAACAAGAGTTTTAGTACTGAAGACGGATTCCGATAGCTATCGGAATGAACCCGTTTAGGCGTATCTTATTTTTAATTTTTCTACTTTGTTGATAAAAATATTTATAATAAACAGAGGTTAATATTAAAGCAATTAACGGTGAATTGAAAATTAAGAACAGGA
>JAMONB010000050.1 GCA_027066745.1 Flavobacteriaceae bacterium | reverse complement strand
TTATTTTGCTGATGCAGATTTGTCAAACCTTAAATCTGACTCAGATTATGTGTATTTTAATTTGCCGTATATCGGGATGGTGTATTACCCTTTTTCATGGATAATGCCATTATTAATTGTATTGTCCCTTCTATTTATAGGATTATTAATTTATGGATTCACCCAACAAAAAATAAAAGTTAAAAGTTTATTAAGCGGATTTATTCCTTTTTTATTGTCTTTAATTATTTCTGGACTAATTACCGTTTACGGATGGAAACTGTTACTTAAAATCCATCCTCAATATCAAGATATTTTACATGGTTTTACCTATAACGGACATTGGTATATTGCAGCATTCTCAGCATTGACATTGGCTCTTTGTTTTTTGATTTATAAAAGACATTTTGAAAAAGAGGATACTCTAAATTTAATGATTGCACCTATTTTTATTTGGCTAATTATCAATATTTCCATTGCCATTTATTTAAAAGGAGCAGGTTATTTTATAATTACATTACTTTATGGCATACTATCATTAGCACTATTGTTATTTTCAAAAAAGGAGAACCTGTCTTTAGTGCTGACTCTTTTGTCAATTCCGATATTAATTATATTTGCACCTCTAATACAGATGTTACCTGTAGGTTTAGGGTTGAAAATGTTAGGAGTTAGTACCGTCTTAATCGTTCTACTTTTCGGAATGTTAATTCCTGTTTTTTCACAATATAAGAATCATAAAAGCGTCGGAATTTTATTTTTGGTCTTGTCTATCATAATTTTTATTTCAGCATCTTTTAAATCAGGGTATTCTACAGATAGAAAACAGCCTAATAGTATAATGTATGTGTTAGATGCTGATAAAAAAGAAGCCTATTGGGCAAGCTATGACAAGCATATAGATGAATTTACAAAACAATTTTTAGGAGAAGAACCTGTTGAAGGAAGTTATGACAGCTTAAGTACTTATAGCAAATACGGCACAAACATTCAATGGCATAAAAAGACAGCTGTAAAAACAATTATACAGCCTATTATTAAAATAGTGAAAGATACTTCAATAGTAAATAAAAGAAATATTCATTTACAAATTAAACCTCAAAGAAGATCTAATAGAATTGAATTGATTTCAAAATATCCGATTTTAATTGAATCTTTTAAAGTAAACGGAGAGTCTTTTAAGAAATCTAATGATGAGCAGTTCGTAATCACATTGAGAGATCATGGTAAAACGATGTTGAGTTATTATTTAGCATTAGAAAATGAAATATTAGATATAGAGATGGTAATTATGGACCCTATACATCCAGAGTTTTTTATTTATGAAACTTCATATGATTTGTTAGAGAGTATGCATTTTAATTTTAAGCCTAGAAGTGAAAATATGATGCCTACACCTTTTATAATCAATGATGCAATTGTGGTAAAAAAACAAATAAAGCTAGATTAAAAGTCGTAGAAGTTTTATCTTCGTAATCTTAAAATATATTTTATGATAACTATCAATGATTTTAATTTTGAAAATAAAAAGGCATTAATTAGAGTAGATTTTAATGTGCCTTTAGATAAAAATTTTAAGGTAACTGACACCACAAGAATTGAGGCTGCAAAGCCAACCATTATAAAAATTTTAGAAGATGGAGGTAGCTGTGTTTTAATGTCACACTTGGGTCGTCCAAAAGGAGTAACCTCAGAATTTTCTTTGTCTCATATTGTTGAAAAAGTTAGTGATATCATTGGTGTTCAGGTAAAATTTGTTGCTGATTGCGTAGGTGATGCTGTTGAAAAAGAAGTTGCTGAATTAGAAGCAGGAGAAATTTTATTGTTAGAAAATTTACGTTTTCACAATGAAGAAAAACTGGGTGATGTAGCCTTTGCTGAGCAGTTGTCTAAATTAGGTGATATTTATGTAAATGATGCTTTTGGTACGGCACATCGTGCACATGCCTCTACTACTATTGTTGCTCAATTTTTTACTGATAAAAAATGTTTTGGCTTGCTATTAGCCAAAGAAATAGAAAGTTTAAATGCTGTTTTAAACAATAGTCAAAAACCTGTAACTGCTATTATTGGAGGAGCTAAAGTTTCTTCAAAAATTGATGTCATAAAAAATATCATAGATAAAGTTGATAATATTATTATTGGTGGAGGTATGGCGTATACTTTTATCAAAGTAAAAGGAGGTAAAATAGGGGATTCAATTGTTGAAAATGATAAATTAGATATTGCTCAAGACATTTTAAATCTTGCAAAATCTAAAAATACACGTATACATTTGCCTATTGATGTAATTGCTGCAGATGCTTTTAGTGCAGATGCAAACACTCAAGTCTGTGATATATACAATATTCCTGATGGTTGGCAAGGTTTAGATTCAGGACCAAAAACTAATGTTGGCTTTTCATTTGTAATCGCTGAGTCTAAAACTATTTTATGGAATGGACCAATAGGAGTTTTTGAAATACCAGCCTTTGCTAAAGGCACCAAAGAATTAGGGCATGCTATTGCTGATGCTACTGCTGATGGAGCATTTTCATTGGTTGGTGGAGGCGACTCTGTTGCTGCTGTAAAACAATTTGGTTTTGCAGATAAAGTAAGTTATGTCTCTACAGGAGGAGGAGCAATGCTTGAAATGTTAGAAGGTAAAACTTTACCCGGAATTGAAGCGATATTAAGTTAGGAGACAGGAGGTGAAAGTTTGTCATTCCAACAGAAAGAGTGTGATGAACGACGAGGAATCTCTTAAAATTTTTGAATACTATTGATCAGTTACTACTAATAAGAGAATTAATTTTAATAAGATTACTGCTATACAGGCATCGGGACAGAAATATTACATAAACACATGAAATACACAACATTACCAAATACCACTATAAAAGTCAGTAAAATATGTTTAGGTACTATGACTTTTGGAGAGCAAAATACCGAAGCAGAAGGTCATAAACAAATGGACTATGCGTTGGATCAAGGAGTCAATTTTTTTGATACAGCCGAAATGTATGCTGTTCCAGCACGAGCAGAAACTTGTGGTTCTACAGAAAGAATTATAGGTTCTTGGCTCAAAAAAACAGGAAATAGAGATAAAATTATTTTAGCAAGTAAAATTGCTGGTCCTGGGCCATATACTGCACATATTAGAAGTACAGGTTTTTCTAAGGAAGCGATTACTGATGCTATACACGGTAGTTTAAAACGTTTACAGACTGACTATATAGATATCTATCAATTGCATTGGCCAGAACGCCCTGTAAACTGTTTTGGAGTGCGTGATTTTCCTTATCAGACAAAAACAGCTTGGGAGGATAATTTTGAGGAAGTTTTAGAAGCCTTAGACAGTTTTATCAAAGAAGGAAAAATAAGACATATTGGTTTGTCAAATGAATCTTCTTGGGGAGTAATGCGGTATTTAGAAGAATCTAAAACCAAGGATTTACCTAGAATGCTAACGCTTCAAAATTCATATTCTTTATTACATAGAAGTTATGAAGCTGGACTTTCAGAAATATCAATACGTGAAAATATAGGTTTATTGGCATATTCTCCATTGGCTTTTGGAGTGTTGACCAATAAATACCTAACAGGGACACCTAAAGACTCTCGCGTGAGCTTGTACCCTGATTTTTGTGGAAGGTATACAACCGACCAATCTACAAATGCAGTGCAACAATATGCTGACCTTGCTCAAAAACACGGACTAACATTAGCACAGTTATCCTTAGCTTTTGTAAATCAATTGCCATTTGTAACGGCTAATATTATTGGGGCTACAAAAATGAATCAATTGAAAGAAAATATTGAGAGTATCAATATTGATTTATCTCAAGAAATTATTGATGAAATTAATGCGATACATGCTGTGATTCCGAATCCTGCACCATAGACTAGCTTAGAAAAGTAGCTATTTTGAATGAATTTGCTATAGCTTTTTAATAGT
>JAMONB010000049.1 GCA_027066745.1 Flavobacteriaceae bacterium | reverse complement strand
GGTATTTAAAAATACACGTTTTGATATGCGTATGTATAACAGCTTAAAAATGTTTTTACATGCAGAAAGTATTGCAGGTCAAACCACAATAAATGATGATGAATTTGTAGCTGTTGTTCGACTAGGGAGTGATATTAATGACAATTTTTACCAATTTGAAATTCCTTTAAAAATTACACCTTTTGGTGCTTCAATAGCTGAAGAGGTCTGGCCTTCAGAAAATGAATTGATTGCTAACCTAAAAGAGTTTGGTAAATTAAAATTAGAACGTGCAAATAGTGGAGCTGTCTCATTTACCGAACTGTATCCTACAGTTGCAAACGCACCTGATGCGAAAATTAGAGTAAAAGGAAATCCGAATTTAGGAAATATAAGAACCATAATGCTCGGTGTAAAAAACAATTCTAACTTCACTAAAAGTACTGAAATTTGGTTTAACGAATTGCGAGTTTCTGACTACGATAATGAAGGTGGTTGGGCTGCAGTAGTAAATGCCGATGCTAATTTTGCAGATTTTGCAGATATTTCAGTATCTGGTAGAGCCAACTCTCAAGGATTTGGAGCCTTAGACCAAACAGTAAACGAAAGAAGTCAAGAAGAAGTTAAACAATACGATATAATTACCAATGTAAATTTAGGACAATTATTACCTAAGACTATGGGGCTCAACATACCTCTTAATGTTGGCTATGGTGAAGAGTTTGCTGACCCAAAATGGGATCCTAAATATCAAGATGTTTTATTTGACAAGAATAGTAATAGTGCTGAAGCTGCCAGAGACTATACCAAACGTAGAAGCTTGAACCTAATTAATGTTAGAAAAGAGAGAACAAATCTTGAAAAGAAACAACATTTTTATGATGTAGAAAATGTTTCTGTATCATATTCCTATAATGACACTTATCATAAAGATTATAATGTAGAAAAATTTATTGATCAGAATGTAAGGGCTGCCGCAACTTACAACTATGGTTTTAAACCTTTAGAATACACTCCTTTTAAAAAATCTAAATTTTTAGAAAAGAATAGCCTATTTAAATTTATAAAAGATTTTAATATTAATTTATTACCCACTTCAATCTCAGCTAATTCTAATATTATTAGAAGTT
The DNA here is from genome assembly GCA_027066745.1 of Flavobacteriaceae bacterium. Lineage (GTDB taxonomy): Bacteria > Bacteroidota > Bacteroidia > Flavobacteriales > Flavobacteriaceae > Aureibaculum. The sequence continues at coordinate 2,813 of JAMONB010000049.1, read as the reverse complement.
TTAATTCACAATTATCAAGACCTTTAAGTGATAATCTTTCTGCAATTAAATTACCCGAACTTACCCAAAGACGTTATTTGTTTGATTGGGACTACAACGTTGCTTATGACATTACCAAATCGTTACAATTCACTTTTAGAGCAGCCAATAGTTACATCAATGATGAATTTGAGAAAGACCCTAATGACCCTAAAAAAGTAATAAACGGACAACTATTTGATAATTTTTTTCAAATAGGAAGACCCAATCAGTACCATCAAACTTTAGATGCTACGTATAGAATACCTATCAATAAAATTTCTTGGTTTGATTTTCTAAATTCCACCTATAGCTATACTGCTGATTTTGACTGGCAAGCCTCTTCTAAAGATTATGCAGAAAGTCTGGGTAACACTATACAGAATGCCAATACACATACATTTTCAGCTGATTTAGACCTAACCAAACTTTACAAAAGGACAGGTCTTTTAGACTTGGCAAAGAAAAAAAGAAAAAAGGTAAAAAAGAAAAAGGGTAAAAAGGGTGAGAAAAAAATAGCAGCACCCAGACCAAAATCTAGAGTAATTAAAACTAAAAACAAAACTAGCGGACAAAAAATTCTACAAGGTTTAGTAGATGTTGTTACTTCAGTTAAAAAAGTGAAAATTGCTTATGCAGAAAATAATGGCACCATATTACCTGGGTATCAAGAAAGTGTTGGCTTTTTAGGAATGAACAATTCTTCTCCAACTTTAGGTTTTGTTTTTGGTAGTCAAAGAGACATTAGAAGCTTAGCTGTAGCAAATAGCTGGTTAGTATCTAGAAATAATAATGACCCTTATTATAGTAAAACTTATGCAACTACTCATTTTAATAAATTAGATCTTAATGCAGACATCAGACCTTTTAAAGATTTTAATATAGAATTGTCTGCCAATAAGGTTTTTACCAAAAATCAATCTCAACAGCTAGATGTAATTAAAGGAATTGGAAATTCTCCAAATCATTTTAATGAAGACTTACCTATCAATGAAATAGGTAATTTTAGTATTAGTACTATTATGCTTAAAAATGCTTTTGATGGTAATGGGGATGCAACTTTTGATAAATTTAAAGCCAATAGAATTAGCATATCAAGAAGACTGGCTATTGCAAGTGGTATAGATGTCAATGACAATGCAAATTTAAATCCAGATGGAACTATTATAGGTTATGGTTCAAATAGCCAACAAGTATTAATCCCAGCATTTTTAGCTGCATATTCAGGCAATAGTGCCAGCAAAGTTAAGTTAGGAGCTTTTAGAAACATACCTATACCAAATTGGCGTATTAACTATAAAGGCTTCATGAAATTTAAGTGGTTTAAAAAACATTTTAGGAGTTTTATTGTAGAGCATAGGTATCGTTCAACTTACTCTGTTATTGGTTTTAACAATAATTTATTGTACAACCCAAACCCAACATCTGGACTACCAGAGTTTGACAGTAATGGTAATTATAGACCGAATAAAATATTTACTGGTATTAACCTAATTGAAGAATTTTCTCCTTTAATTAAAGTTGATATGCGTATGAGAAATTCATTTTCTATCAGAGCTGAACTCAAACAAGACAAAGCCTTAAATTTAAATATTAGTAATAATACCATTACAGAAATTAGAGGTAAAGAATATGTTTTAGGCTTTGGCTATCGTTTTAAAGATGTAAAGCTAAAAATAAAAACGGGTAGTACTCTTACAACTTTTAAAGGTGATATCAATTTCAAAGGTGATATTAGTATTCGTAACAATTCTACCACTATAAGATCTATTGATATTGTAAACAATCAAGTAACAGGCGGGCAAAAATTAGTATCATTTAAATTCTCAGCAGACTATGCACTTAATAAAAACTTATTGGCTTCGTTTTATTACGATCAAAATAGCTCTCGTTTCTTAATTTCAACCACTTTTCCAAGAAAATCTATCAGTGCAGGTATAAGTTTACGTTACAATATTGGAAATTAAATTTATATATTCTAAATTCGCGTATTAAACTTATTATATATGAATATTCCAACAGAATTAAAATACACAAAAGATCACGAATGGATTAAAATTGACGGTGATATTGCTACCGTTGGTATTACCAATTTTGCCCAAAGCGAATTAGGTGATATTGTCTATGTTGATGTTGATACTTTAGATGACACTATTGAACAAGATGAAGTTTTTGGTTCAGTAGAAGCTGTAAAAACAGTTTCAGATTTATTTATGCCTTTATCAGGAGAAGTCATAGAATTTAATGAAAGTTTAGAAGACACACCTGAAAGTGTCAATACTGACCCTTATGAAAGTGGTTGGATGATAAAAATTAAACTTAGCGACCCTTCACAAATTGATAACCTTTTAGATGCTGATGCTTATAAAGCGATTATTGGAGCGTAATGCTTTAGCTATTGCACTTTTTATAACGCTACTTGTAGCCTTTTTAAGTTTAGCTTCTTTACGTGGAGTTGCAAGCATTAACATTAGTAATTCTGACAAAATAGGACATACTATTGCCTATTTTACATTAAGCTTAAGTTGGTTTTATGTTTTTAAAGACAATAGTAAAAAAAGAATTATAACCCTATTTTTATTAATTATTTACGGCATAGTTCTTGAGATACTTCAGGGAACATTAACCACATATAGAACAGCAGATTTCTATGATTTTATTGCAAATACAACTGGTGTATTACTAGCTGTTTTTGTTTTTTATTTGTGGTCCTATAACCAAGAGAATTGAAATAACTCTTGTTTTAGTGAAAAAAATTATTAAATTAGCAAAGTAATTAACAACTTTACAAAATG
>JAMONB010000048.1 GCA_027066745.1 Flavobacteriaceae bacterium | reverse complement strand
AAGCGATTGAGAATAGAATTACCTCTATTCAACAATCGCTTGTCTTTTAAATCATTAAAATGTCTTGTCTGCATTTTATCTCACAATATATCAAATATATTTGTGTCCAGACGGTAGCTTTAAAAGCGGATATTTTTTTATTGTATTAACTATTTGTAAGTTCTATTACTTCAATTTCTTTTTAACAGCCACTTCTTGATAGGCTTCAATGACATCTAATTCTTTAATATCATTATAGTTTTTAATTTGCAAACCACAGTCATAACCTTTAGCTACTTCTTTGGCATCATCTTTAAAACGCTTTAGTGAAGCCAATTCGCCATCAAAAACGACTACACTATCTCTAATAATTCTAATCTTAGAATTTCTAAATATCTTACCATCAGTTACCATACATCCTGCAATAGTACCTACTTTAGAAATTTTATACGTCTCTCTAATTTCTGCAGTTCCTGTAATTTCTTCTACCATGTCTGGAGATAACATCCCTTCCATAGCGTCTTTAATTTCATCAATTACCTTATAAATAATAGAATAATTTCTAATGTCAATTTCTTCTTTATCTGCTAACATTCGTGCATTTGCTGACGGTCTTACATTAAAACCAATAATAATAGCTTCAGAAGCTGAGGCTAATAACACATCAGATTCTGTAATTGCACCTACCCCTTTATGGATAATATTTACCTGAATTTCTTCAGTAGATAATTTTTGTAATGAATCTGTCAATGCTTCAACAGAACCATCAACATCTCCTTTAAGGATAATATTTAACTCTTTAAAGCCTCCTAAAGCAATTCTACGTCCAATCTCGTCTAATGTAATATGACGTTGTGTTCTAACTGATTGTTCACGTTGTAATTGATCTCTTTTTGCCGCAATTTGTTTTGCTTCACGTTCGTCATCAAAGACTCTAAACTTATCTCCTGCTTGTGGAGCTCCGTCCAAACCTAAAATAGAAACAGGAGTAGAAGGTACTGCTACTTTAATACTATTACCTCGCTCATCATGCATGGCTTTTACTTTACCACTATGTTTACCAGCAAGCATATAGTCGCCTATTTTTAAGGTCCCTGCCTCTACTAAAATAGTAGAAACATATCCTTTACCTTTATCTAACAATGCCTCTACTACAGTACCGATAGCATTTTTATTTGGATTTGCTTTCAGCTCTAATAATTCAGCTTCTAGCATTACTTTTTCTAATAGTTCGTCAACACCAAGACCTGTCTTTGCAGAAATATCATGAGATTGTACTTTACCTCCCCAATCTTCTACTAATAAATTCATTTGTGCTAATTCTTCTTTTACTTTTTCAGGGTTAGCATCAGGTTTATCTATTTTATTAATAGCAAATACTATAGGAACTCCAGCAGCCTGAGCATGACTGATAGCTTCTTTAGTTTGTGGCATTATAGAATCGTCTGCTGCAATTACAACAATAACAATATCAGTAACTTGAGCACCACGAGCACGCATAGCCGTAAAGGCTTCGTGACCAGGTGTATCTAAGAATGCTATTTTTTGACCATCAGGTAAGGTTACACCATAAGCACCAATGTGCTGTGTAATACCTCCTGACTCTCCTCCAATAACATTTGCTTTTCTAATATAATCAAGCAATGATGTTTTTCCATGATCTACGTGACCCATCACAGTAACAATAGGTGCTCTAGGTCTTAAATCTTCAGGTTTATCTTCTATTTCTTCAATAGATTCTTCTACCTCAGCACTAACAAACTCTACTTTAAACCCAAATTCTTCAGCTACGATAGTCAATGTTTCAGCATCTAAACGCTGATTCATTGTTACCATCATACCCAAAGACATGCAAGCTGATATAATTTCTGTAACAGAAACACTCATCATTGTAGCCAATTCACTTGCTGTTACAAATTCTGTGGCTTTTAATATCTTGCTTTCTGCATGTTGAATTTCTAAGTCTATTTCAGATTGCTGACGGTGTAAATCTCTTTTCTCTCTTCTATATCTTGCCCCTTTTCCTTTTTTAGACTTCCCTTGAAGTTTTTCTAAGGTTTCTCTAATTTGTTTTTGAACATCTTCTTCTGAAGGCTCAACTTTAACTATATTTTTTCTACCTCTACCTTTACCTGCATTACCGCCTGGTTTAAACGCACCTCTTCTTTGACCTCCAAAAGGTGGTCTTCCAGAAGAACTACTTATACGTTTTCTTTTTTTCTTGTTGGCATCACTAACTGGTTTTTTCTCTACAGGTTTTTTCTTTGGTTTTTCAAATTGTTTCAAATCAATTTTCTCCCCAACTTGTTTTGGTCCAGTTAATTTTTGATATTTAGTGACTATTTTTTTTGGTTCAGTTGATTCTTCTTTAACTACTTCTTTAATTTCTTCTTTAATTTCTTCTTTAACCTTTTTTGGTGCTACTTCTTTCTTAGAAATTACCTCTTCTTTTTGTACAACTTCTTCTTTAGCAGGTTTTTTAGCATCAAGATCTATCTTACCAACTTTTTTAATGCCTGTTAACTTTTCAGATTCAGTTTTAAAAACTTCTTTCTTAGCTTCTTCTTCCAAACGTTTTTGTTCTTGCTCTTTTTCTTGAGCAATACGTAAGGCTTCTTTCTCTTTACGTTTTTCTTCACCAACCTCTTTTGAGGCTACCTTTTTACTTTTATCAGTTTGAAATTCATCTAAAAGCACATTATATACCTCTCCAGATATTTTAGTTGTAGGTCTAGCTTCTATTTCAAAGCCTTTGCTTGAAAGATGTTCTACAGCTCTATCTAGAGAAATGTTTAATTCTCTTAAAACTTTATTAAGCCTCAATGTTTTGGTCTCAGCCATATAATTATTATAATTTTCTACTTTTTAACTGAAGTTTAATCTTCAAATTCTTCTCTTAATATACGTTGAACATCTAAAATAGTTTCCTCTTCTAAATCTGTTCTTTTAACAAGTTCTGTCACATCTAAATCTAATACACTTTTAGCTGTATCTAAACCTATGTTTTTAAATTCTGTAATTACCCAAGCTTCTATTTCATCAGAAAATTCAGTCAATTCTACATCTTCATCAGCAAGACCTTCTCTTTGAACATCTAACTCATAGCCTGTCAATTGACTTGCTAAGCGTATATTAACACCACCTTTACCAATTGCTTTAGAAACCTGATCTGGTTTTAAATATACGTCTACTCTTGGTTTTTCTCCTTCAGCAACTTCTTTAATTTCCATAGAAGTTACTTTTGCAGGACTTAGAGCTCTAGCAATAAAAATTTGATCGTTTTTAGTATAATTAATTACATCAATATTTTCATTCCCTAACTCACGGACAATACCGTGAATACGAGAACCTTTCATACCTACACAAGCCCCTACAGGGTCAATTCTATCGTCATAAGAATCTACAGCCACTTTGGCTTTTTCACCTGGTATTCTGGCTACACGTTCAATAGTTATTAAACCGTCAAATACTTCAGGAATTTCTTGCTCAAATAATTTTACTAAAAATTCAGGGGCTGTTCTAGACATTATTATCGCTGGTTTATTTCCACGTAATTCAACCATCTTAATAATACCTCTTACAGATTCTCCTTTTCTAAAATAATCAGATCTAATCTGCTCACTTTTTGGTAAAATTAGTTCATTACCATCATCATCTAATAAAATGATTGCATTATGTCTAATATGATGTACTTCTGCACTATAAATTTCACCTTCTAATTCTTTAAAATGCTTAAAGATATTTGTATTATCATGTTCATGTATTTTAGAAATCAAATTCTGACGTAAAGCTAAAATAGCTCTTCTACCTAAATGTTCTAACTTAACCTCTTCAGACACATCTTCACCTACTTCAAAATCTGGTTCTATTTTTATAGCCTCTGTCAATTCTATTTCAGCATTTTCATCTTCCACCTCTCCATCATTAACAACAACTCTATTTCTCCATATTTCTAAATCTCCTTTATCAGGATTTATAATAATATCAAAATTATCATCAGATCCATATTTTCTTTTCAATGCAGCTCTAAACACTTCTTCTAGTATTGACATAAGTGTTACTCTATCAATACTTTTATCGTCTTTAAATTCAGAAAAAGATTCTATTAATGCGATGTTCTCCATTCTCTCTTCAATTAAAATTTTAATTTCACTTTTGCTTGTTTTATAGTTCCGTATGATAAAACTACCGTTTTAACTACAGTTACTTTTCCTTTACCTATTGGCTTAGGTTCTCTTGCTTTCCATTCTAAGGTAATTTCATTAGCAGCTACTTTTACAAGCTCGCCTTCAAAATTTTCTACTGCTGTTTTTATGGCTAATTTTTTACCTAAATTCTTTTTATACTGTCTTTTATTTACTAAAGGTTCTGTTAAACCAGGAGAACTAACTTCTAAAGAAAAATCAGTAGTTTCTCTATCTAAATTATGTTCAACATGCCTACTAATTCGTATACACTCTTTAACTGTAACGCCTTCATCTCCATCAACTACAACAACAATTGTATTGTCAGATGATATTTTCAAATCAATTAAAAATAATTTTGGATTTTCTTGAATGGCTTCCTCAACTAATTTCTCAACAATACTTCTCACTTCTTTTATATAAAAAAAGGAGACTTTTCGTCCCCTTCATTCCTTAAATACCTTTATTTTCGAATGCAAATATATAAACTATATTCCACAATGACAAGAATCATTGATTTTTATCGTTATAAATAGTAACTTGTAAAAGATTTTAAACCTAAAAACTCAAAATTATGAAAACCATACTAGTCCCAATCGATTTTTCTGACGAAGCTAAATATGCTTGTAAAGCAGCTGCAACTATTGCAAAAAAAACGAATAGTGAAATTATACTATTGCACATGTTAGACATACCTTCTGCGACCATTGACCCTCTTGATAATAACAATCTGAAAGGTGGTGCACAAGCCATATTTTACATGAAAACCATTCATAAGAAATTTGAAAAAATTAAAAAATTACCTTTTTTTAAAGGTATTAAATTAACTGAAGATGTTAAATTTCACAAAACATTTGATGGCGTTATTCAAGAAAGTAAAAAATACAAAGCCGATTTAATTGTAATGGGCTCTCAAGGAGCAACAGGATTAAAAGAAATGTTAGTAGGCTCTAATACAGAAAAAGTCGTTAGACATTCTAAAATACCTGTTTTAGTCATTAAACAAGATGTGAAAAAATTTGAAATTAACGATATTATTTTCGCTTCAGATTTTGGTGCAAAAAGTAGAAAATCTTTTCAAAATGTAATTGATTTTGCAAATCTTTTTAAAGCAAAATTACATCTACTATATATTAATACTCCTCATAATTTTAAGACAACACAAGCTACAAATAACCGTTTAAATAATTACCTTATTGACGCTAAGATTAAAAACTACACTTTAAATACTTATAATGACACAACTATTGAGGAAGGTATTTTAAATTTTGGTAAAAATATTGGTGCTGATATTATTGCTATTAATACGCATGGCAGAAGTGGTTTATCACAATTATTCAATGAAAGTATTAGTAAAGAATTAGCAAACCATGCATTAAGACCCGTAATTACTTTTAAAATTTAATTTCAGGCTGACAAGGTTAATACTTCCTACTTTTGTCTAGGGAGTTGTTGAAAAAAACCCAAACTCGATTTAAGCAATTAGAGGATCTCTTTTTTGCTTAAATTGAGTTTTTACTTTAAAAATAAAAAATTTCTTGAAACCAACTACCCCGAGGCAAGCCATAGGGGTATTTCGCTAGTTTCATACCCAGTCAAGCTGGGCACAAGCTTTGACCTTAGGGTCAAAAATCAAAATTTGGTATTTTACCTCACCCGAAACTACAGAAAGGCAGTTTCGACCTCTCCCAAGGAGAGGTGAATCGGAAACCTCGAGGCAGAGCCTAGAGGAATTCTTTTCGATTAAACTTTCCGCTATTCACTTAAATTACAGAAGAACCTGCTTTACCGACAAGTAGATCTAACGCCTAGCTAAATTTAGTACATTTTCAACTCTCTTCATAAAATCTCAATACTTATTTAGAGTTTAAATGCTTGTATTTTATTACTTTTGGATAAAAATATGAAGTCTTCATCATTTATATGAATAACAAAACCACATTAAAACAATTAGCCAATGAGCTAAATTTGTCTATCTCCACAGTATCAAAAGCTTTAAAGAATAGTTATGAAATAAATGAGAAAACTATTGCTAGAGTTCAAGCTCTTGCAAAAAAACGCAATTACCGCCCTAACAGAATGGCGTTAAGTTTAAAAAATAGCCAAACCAAAACTATAGGTGTAATTATACCTAATATTTTAAATTATTTTTTTTCTAAAGTTTTATTGGGTATTGAAGATGAAGCTAATAAAAATGGATACCAAATTATCATCTGTCTGTCTAACAATAAATATAAAAAAGAACTACAAAGTTTAGAATTATTGAGTGACGGTAGTGTAGATGGGTTTATCCTTTCTATTGCAAAAGAAACACAAAGTAAAAAACATAGCAATCATTTTAAAAATATCATTCAACAAGGCTATCCAATAGTAATGTTTGATAGAGTTACCTATAAAATTGATTGTGACAAAGTTATTATAGATGATTTTGAAGCTACTTTTAATGCGGCAAATTACTTGATAAAACAAGGACGTAAAAAAATTGCTTTAATCAGCTCTTTAACCGATTTAAATATTGGCAAGCAAAGAGCCAATGGCTATAAAAAAGCATTAGAAAATAATGTCAATTATAAAAACAAAACTCTTATAGTAAATATTCACAATAAAGCAGAATACGAAACTGCTATATCTTCATTATTTACAAAACATAAAAATCTTGATGGTATTTTAACTACTGATAATGTTTCTGCAGTAACTGCGTTAAAAATAGCACACCAAAAAGGGTACAATATTCCGAAAGACATTTCTATTATAGGATTTGCTGATGATAAAATTTCAAGATTATCCTATCCTTGTTTAACAACTATTGATCAAAATGCTCTTGAAATTGGTAAACAATCTGTCAATACACTTATTGAAAGACTCAATAATAAATCTTCAGCATTTAAAACTAAAGTAATTGAAACTAGTTTGATTATTAGAGAGACTACTTAAGACAATTTGTTTTAAAACAAAAAATGCCTCCTAAAAAAGAAAGCATTTGTACAACTCTGTTGTCCCACAAGGACTCGAACCTTGAATGTCGGTACCAAAAACCGGTGTGTTACCAATTACACCATGGGACAATAATTTTCTTAAGCTATTTTGCTAAGAAGGGTGCAAATTTAAAGTAAAGTTTTAATCTCACAAACTTTTTGAAAAGAATTTATAGCGAACTTTAACAAAGTTTTAATATCTATTCTTTTCAACTCCCATACTTCATCAAGAATATTCAATATATATTTAGTAAATTCGCCCAATAAAATTAATGAAACTTCTTATTAAAAACAGAAGAATTAATTCATAAATTGATACAAATTTCATAAATTTAGAGAACAACCATGACGCATTTCGACTATAAAAAGTGGAATACCATCACCGGATGGGCAACTTTTATTATTGCCTTAATTACCTACACACTCACTGTTGAGCCTACAGTAAGTTATTGGGATGTTGGTGAATATATTTCTACAGCTGTAAAATTAGAAGTTGGTCACCCTCCTGGAGCTCCGTTATTTCAAATACTAGGTGCATTTTTCGCTATGTTTACTACTGACACTTCTCAAATAGCCAAAATGACAAATATGATGTCTGCTGTTGCAAGTGCTTTTACTATTCTCTTTCTATTTTGGACCATTACCATTTTAGCTAAAAAAGTGATTGCAAAAGAGACTGAAAATCTAAACTTTAGCAACTCAATTGCAATACTAGGTAGCGGATTGGTTGGTGCCTTAGCTTATACTTTTTCTGATAGTTTTTGGTACAGTGCTGTTGAAGCTGAAGTTTATGCCATGTCTTCTTTTTTAATGGCATTATTATTTTGGCTAGGCTTACGTTGGGAAACCGAAATGGACAAACCCCGAGGTCATAAATGGCTATTGCTTATTGCTTTTGTTGTTGGCCTATCATTCGGTGTGCACATTCTTTCTTTACTGGTAATTCCTGCCATTGTATTTATTTATTTTTATAAAAGATATCAAGATATTACTTCAAAAAAATTCATTATAGCCAATATAGTCGCCATTTTAGTATTGGCCTTTGTATTTAAATTTCTATTTCCCTACACATTAGCCTTTTTTAGTGCTTCAGAATTGTTTTTTGTAAACTCTATGAGCATGCCTTTTAACTCAGGGAGTATCATTGCTGGCTTAGTACTCATTGCAGTATTTTATTTTGCAATTAAATACACTAGAAAGAAAAACTTGGTAAATGCCAACCTCATTATTTTATGTTTATTATTTGTAATGATCGGTTTCTCTTCATGGATAATGCTACCTATTAGAGCCAATGCAAACACGACTATTAACGAAAATAATCCTTCAAGTGCAAGAGAATTATTGGCTTATTATAATAGAGAACAATATGGTGATGCCAATGTTTTTTACGGCTCTTATTACTCTGAAACTAGAGAACAAGACAAAAATGACCCTTACAGTGATGACAAACCAAAATATGAAAAGGATGAAAAAACAGGAAAATATGTTATTGTAAATAGATACAAAAACACTCGTATAAATTATACTGACAAGCACAAAGGTTTTATCCCTAGAATGGTAGATCCGAATCCTAGTATTATTGCAAATTACAAATCTATTGCTGGTATTTCGCCAAAAAGTAATCGCCGACCAACTTTTGGTGAAAACCTAAGTTTTATGATACAGTTTCAGTTCGGGTACATGTATGGCAGGTATTTTATGTGGAATTTTACTGGTCGCCAAGATGATATTCAAGGTAATTTAGACACGCATGGTAATTGGCTAAGTGGCATCAATTTTATTGATGAAATGCGTTTAGGCTCTCAAGACAATCTTCCTGATGAAATGAAAAACAACAAAGGACGAAACACTTATTATTTTCTACCATTAATTTTAGGAATTATTGGTCTTTTATATCATGTGAAGTTTGATAAAAAAAATGCCTATATCCTCTTCTTATTTTTTGCTTTTACAGGATTAGCCATTATTTTTTATACCAATCCGAAACCTTTTGAACCTCGCGAACGTGATTATGCTGTGGTAGGCTCCTTTTATGTTTTTGCAATTTGGATAGGGTTTGGTGTTTTGGCATTGTATCAACAATTTAAAGATAAAATCAATCCCAAGACATTGGCAATTGGCACAACTGCATTATGCTTATTAGCCGTACCAACATTAATGGCATCAGAAAATTGGGATGACCATGACCGCTCTAATAAATATGCAACACGTAACAATGCAAAGGCCTATTTAGATTCTTGTCAAGACAATGCCATTATGTTTACCATTGGTGATAATGATACGTTTCCATTGTGGTATATGCAAGAAGTTGAAAATTACAGAACAGATATTAAATTGGTAAATACCAGTTTATTTGCAACCGATTGGTATATAGATCAACAAAAACGCAAAACCTATAAGGCAGACCCAATTCCTGGGCAATTGACACACAATCAATACAGAACTGGCTCACTAGATGTGGTTTATCATATCCCGAATCCCGCTTTTAAAGATAAAGTAATGGATATCCGTTCTTTTATGAATTGGATAGCTAGTGACGACAAGAGAACTTTTATCGATTTAGATGAAGATGGTATTCCTGAAAAATACTATCCTACCAATAAAATCAGAATACCTATTGACAAAGAAGCTGTACTTAAAAACAAGATTGTATCGGTTAAAGACACGGCTAATATTGTACCCTATATTGATATTGAGATAGATGAATTGGGCTTACAAAAGCATCGTATTTTAATGTTAGATATGTTGGCAAATAACAATTGGGAAAGACCAATCTACTTTACTGGTGGTGCTTACGCGGATGATGAATATATCTGGTTAAAAGATTACTTACAATTAGACGGTTTAGCCTATAAATTTGTACCGATCAAAACACCAAGTACTGATGAGAATGGCAGACCTAGAAGTGTATTAGATTTGGGGCGAATTGATACAGAAATTATGTACAATAATGTAAAGAAATGGGATTGGAAAAACAGCAATAGTGATGCTATTTATGTAGATGTAGAAACCCGTAAAAACGGAATTTCATTCAGAAATAGTTTGATTAGATTGTCTGAAGCCTTAATAAAAGAAGGTAAAAATAATAAAGCTGAAGAAATATTAGATTTGTCTATCGATAAAATGCCTATTAAACGTTACGATCATTACGGATTAATACTAGGCTATATAGATAATTATTATCAAATTAATAAAAAGGAAAAAGCAAGAAAGGTTGCTAAAACTTTAGTAGACATTTTTCAAGATAGGATTGAATATTATGAAACTTTTGATGACTATGATGTCTCTCAACATTATACTGATATTGAAGGCACTTTAATGATGTATAATAATGTAGTGAGCATGGCTGATGAATTTGATGAGAAATATGCAACTGAATTAAAAAAAGGATATATCTCTGCTATAAAATCCTTAGAAGGCGTTTTAGGTAGTGAGTAAAAAAAATAATTCAAAAATATGAAATCGTTAATCGTTGTTCTGCATTCAAAATGAGTAATGAATCAAGAATGATGATTGCAGAAGTTTAAAAATAATAAATCGCTAATCGTTGTTCAACATTCAAAGGAACAATAAATTAGAGTGACGGCTGTAGAACAAAAAAAATGAAACCTTATCTCGTAAAACTTCCATATTTGATTCCGAGATTGTTTCAGAATCAAATATGGAAGTTTCCTACAAAAAAAAAGGTGCTTTATCTCACTTTTGACGATGGTCCTACACCAAAAATAACCGAATGGGTTTTAGATACACTACAAAAATATAATGCCAAAGCTACTTTCTTTTGTATTGGTAAAAATATAGAGCAATATCCTGAAATTTTTCAACATACTATTAACCAAAATCATACCATAGGTAATCACACTTTCAACCACCTTAACGGGTGGAAAACAGATACGGAAGAGTATTTGCATTCTGTTTTAAAAACAGAAAAGTTAATTCAAAAATCTCAAATCTCAAATCCCAAATCCCAAATCTTTCGCCCTCCTTATGGAAAAATAAAACCTTCACAAACCAAACTATTAATTGAGTATAATTACAAAATTATGATGTGGTCAGTCTTAAGTGGAGATTTTGACGCAAGTATTACAGCAGAAAAATGTCTAAACAATGTAATTGGTAATTCTAAAAACGGAAGTATAATAGTATTTCATGATAGTGTAAAAGCTTTTGGTAGACTTCAGATTGTATTACCTAAAGTTTTAGAACATTTTAGTGAAAAAGGATATGTTTTTAAACAGATATAATTTAAAGTTAGAATCAGCTCCTTCTCCAAAAAGAGAAGATGGATTTTGATGTAATCAAAAGACGGAAGGGGTTAATAGATTCCTGCTTCCGTAGGAATGACATACAGAATTCAAACTCATTTTTTTTAACTAAAATTATATATATAAAATTGAGTAAAAAACACTACTTATAATCAGAATTAACTTCTCCTTGGGAAGGTTGGGATGGGCTACATCTACACATACTGCTGCACCAAACTAATCAAAGTACCCGCATCTTGTTCTCCAGATTGACGCCATTTCATTTCTCCTCCTTTGTAGATAATAAAGGTCGGATTCCCTTTAATACGCAATGCATTCGCTAAAATTTCATTTTTATCAATATCAATTTTAATCACTTTAGCCTTATCACCTAAAGCAATTGCAACGTCTCTCAACGTATTATGAAGCTTTGAATTGTTTTCATTCCAATCTGCATAAAAATCTATTAATGTCGGAATACTTGAACCGATTAATTCACCAAATTTTGCCATATATAGCTTATTTAAATTTTAAACTAGTGGGTTGACAGTTACAAATATACACATTTTTAGGTTTACAAATTTATCCTTATAAATGAAAACTATTTTTAATCTAGCCCTTTCCTAAGGGAAGGGTTGGGTTGGGTTTCTTTTTTAATGTAATAACCGCTATTTCAGGCCAAATACCAACACGCCCTGGATAAGCCAAAAAACCAAAACCTCTATTCACATTTAAAAACTGACCTGCTTCTTCATAAATGCCTGCCCAATATTTATATCGCCACTTTACAGGACTCCATTTAATCCACCCTGGTATTTCTATTCCAAATTGCATTCCATGTGTATGACCACTTAATGTTAAATGATAATGCGTATCATTATTCTTTACCTTCTGTTCCCAGTGACTCGGGTCATGACTCATCAATATCTTAAAATCTTTAGCTACAATTCCTTTTGAAGCCAAATCAAGATCTCCAGCTTTTTTAAAACCACCTGCTCCCCAGTTTTCTACTCCAATTAACTTTATTTTGTCATTATCCTTTTGTACTACTCTATTTTCATTTAACAACAAATCGAAACCTAATTGTTTATGAACCTCTTCTAAGTCTTTCATATTTTGAATCTTTGCACTTTCACTATCCCATTTGATATAATCTCCATAATCATGATTCCCTAAAATAGAATATTTACCATCTTTAGCTTTGAGTTTTTTAAACGTATCTATCCAAGGCAACATTTCATCAGCTCTATTATTTACTAAATCTCCCGTAAACAAAATCAAATCAGACTCTTGCTGGTTGATTAAGTCTATACCATATTCAATTTTTGTAGGATTATCAAAACTCCCACTATGAATATCAGAAATTTGCGTAATCTGATAGCCATCAAAAGCTTCGGGTAAATCAACAAACTCCAAAGTGTATTTTAATACTTTATAATTGTATTTACCTTTAAATATACCGTATAACAATGCTCCAAAAGGCAAAGCTGCAATACCTAATGCTAGTTGACTTACAAATTTTCGTCTTGACGGAAAATATGCTCCGCCTGCTGCATCTCCTTGAATTAACAATCGAAACAATGCTTGTGGTGTTCTAATAATATCCTCTCCAAACATAAAAAACAACACAAATAGTTTAGGTACAAATAAAACTAAAAACACACCAATTGCTTTATTGGTACTTAGTCTTAAACCAATCTTATTATCAAAAACAATCGCTAGCTGATAGGTGAAATATAGTAATACTATAAGAGAAATCGCCCAATGAATAATATACATCCATTTGCTTTTAGATATTGTTTTAAATGCTTGAAAAGCATAAAAATCAATCAACAAATAGGTTACAATAAAAATTATCCAACGGAGCATACACTATAAAATATAAAAATGAATATACCAATTCTTTAGCAATCATTTAACCAAATCAATCATCAATTTTATTTTCTCTTCATCTGAAATTGCGACTTTAGTTTCATCAAAAAAACGTGTACTATTCATTGTTACTCTTGGTGTTTTTATGGTTTGATGTAATGCCGTAGCAGAAAAATGTACTTCTTTTAAGTTTGCCTTTTTAAATTGTGCTATGGTTTCGATATTAATACCTCCTCCAGGTAAAATTACAAGTCTATCTCCTGCTTGTTGTTGCAACTGTTCTAATAAAGACAATCCTCTTGCTGCACTGGTTTCTTGCCCTGAACTTAAGATTCTATCTACACCCAAGTCAATTAATTGTTCTAAAGCTTTAAATGGGTCAACAGTCCAGTCAAAAGCTCGATGAAAGGTAAAGGATAATGGTTTTGACAGCTCAACCAATGCTTTTGTCCGTTCTAAATCTATCATGAAATCTTTATGTAACACTCCTGAAACTATCCCATTACACCCTAATTCTTTACAAATTTCTATATCTAACTTCATGGCTTCAAATTCAGCATCAGAATATGTGAAATCTCCACTTCTGGGGCGAATCAATACATTTACAAGAATAGTACTATCATTCATTACTTTTTTTAGCAGCCCATAAGAAGGTGTAATACCTCCAACCGCTAATTCAACACAAAGTTCAATACGATCTGCACCTACTTTTTCTGCATTCATTGCAGATACATGTGAATTGGTGCAAATTTCTATTTTCATTATATCATTTTTATTACCTTGCTAAGGTAAGTTATTTAGCCTGTTAAAACACAAAGTATGAAACGTAGAAATTTTATTAAAAATGCTTCCTTAACTGGAGTTGCTCTCGCAGTAGGATCAGCACTTAGCTCTTGTGCAGAAAACACTTCAAAAGAAAAGTCGTCTTCCACGAAAACTACAAATGAGAACATAAAAGTATCATTACCATTAGTAATTGCCACTTGGGACGTACGGCAATCCACAGAAAAAGCATGGGAAACCTTACAACAAGGAAATTCGGTATTAGATGCCGTTGAACAAGGCTGTAAAGTTGCTGAAGCCGATAAAAAAAACCAATCGGTTGGTAATGGTGGCAGACCTGATAGAGATGGTAATGTTACTTTAGATGCTTGTATTATGGATACACATGGCAATTGTGGTTCTGTTGTTTATATGCAACACATAACTCATGCCATTTCTGTCGCTCGTAAAGTAATGGAAGATACACCTCATGTAATTTTAGCAGGAAAAGGTGCAGAAAAATTTGCCATAGAAAAAGGATTTCAACCTGAAGATTTACTCACTGAAGCTTCAAAAAAAGATTGGGAAGCATGGAAAAAAACATCAAATTACCAACCTATTATCAATATAGAAAATCATGACACCATAGGTATACTTGCCATGGACAAAAACGGTGACATCTCTGGAGCTTGTACCACTAGCGGGTTAGCTTATAAAATGGCAGGACGTGTTGGCGACTCTCCTATTATTGGTTCAGGATTATTTGTTGATAATGAAATTGGAGCTGCTGTGGCTACAGGCTTAGGTGAAGAGGTTTTAAAAACTGTGGGTAGTTTCCTAATTGTAGAATTGATGCGTCAAGGTAAATCACCTCAAGAAGCTTGCGAGGAAGCTATTGACAGAATTGTAAGCAAGCCCAATAGCAATTATAAAAATTTTCAGATAGGTTATATTGCCCTAAATAAAAAAGGAGAAACTGGATTTTACTCCATTCATGATGGCTTTACTATGGCTAAATTTCAAGATGGTACTAATGAGAATCTAAAATCTGATTACTATATGAAACAATCTTCGTAGCTTTGAATTTTTAGAATTAACTATTACCTAATTACCACCATGTCAGATAAAAAACGCTTATTTTTAGTTGATGCCTTTGCCTTAATCTTTAGAGGGTATTACGCTTTTATTAAAAACCCTAGAATCAATTCAAAAGGGCTAGACACCTCAGCTATTATGGGTTTTATGAACTCATTATTAGATGTTATCAAGCGTGAAAATCCAGATCATTTAGCGGTGTGTTTTGATAGAGGTGGTAGTGTTGACAGGGTAGAAATGTATGCTGAATACAAAGCCAATCGCGATGAAACGCCAGAAGCTATAAAAATAGCGGTACCCTATATTGAGAGTATCTTAAAAGCAATGCATATTCCAATTATTGTAAAACCAGGTTTTGAAGCTGATGATATTATCGGCACCCTTGCCAAAAAAGCAGAAAAAGAAGGTTATACTACTTTTATGGTTACACCCGATAAAGATTTTGCTCAACTCGTCAGCGAAAATATTTTTATGTACAAACCGCGTTTTGGTGGCGGCTATGATATATGGGGCATACCAGAAATACAGAAAAATTTTGAAGTAGAACGACCAGAACAAGTCATTGATTTTTTAGCCATGAAAGGTGATGCAGTAGATAATATTCCAGGACTACCTGGTGTTGGAGACAAAACTGCAAAGAAATTTATTGGTCTTTACGGAAGTATTGAAGGTTTATTAGCAAACACGCATGAACTTAAAGGTAAAATGAAGGAGAAAGTAGAAGCAAATGGCGAGTTAGGACTCCTTTCTAAGAAATTAGCAACTATTATGCTAGATGTTCCGGTAGAATTTCATGCTTCAGATTTTGAACTCAACACACCTGATATTCCTAAAATAAAAGAAATTTTTGGCGAATTGGAATTCCGTCGTTTGACAGACAATCTCATAAAAACTTTTACACCAAAAGAAGAAACTGCTACAAGTAATCCTATAAAGAAGGACAAGAAGGATTCCCCTTCAGGGAAGACGCCTGAGATGGGGATGCAGTTCGACCTATTTGCCACTCCAGGAAGTGGGAATACAACTGAAGCAACAGAAATTAGCGGATTCAATACTATTGAAAATACAGATCATTTTTACCAATCGGTAGAAACACCTCTTTCTCGAAAATTATTACTCAAACAACTCTTACAACAAAAATCGGTTTGCTTTGACACCGAAACTACGGGGTTAAAAGCTTTGGAAGTAGCATTGATTGGCATCGCCTTTTCATGGGAAAAAGGCAAAGGTTTTTATGTGTCATTTCCTGAAGACCAAAAAGAAACCCAACAAATTTTAGAAGAATTTAACCCGTTTTTTGAAAGTGAAACTATCGAAAAAATCGGACAAAATATAAAATACGATATCAAGGTACTTTCCAATTATAACATTTCTGTTAAAGGGAAGCTTTTTGATACGATGATTGCCCATTACCTCATCAATCCAGATATGCGTCATGGTATGGATATTTTGGCAGAAACCTATCTGAATTATCAGCCAGTTTCTATTACAGAATTGATTGGTAAAAAAGGGAAAAACCAACTTTCTATGCGGACTGTAGCCTTAGAAAAGCAAACAGAATACGCGGTTGAAGATGCAGATATCACACTACAACTCAAAGAATTTTTCGAAAAAGAACTAGAAGCAAGCAAGCTAACCAAACTCTTTAATACAGTAGAAATTCCTTTGGTTAACGTCTTATCTGCCATGGAAATAGAAGGTATCAACCTCAGTACAGATTTTCTAGCCTCCCTTTCTAAAGATATTACTGTAGATATCCTAAAATTAGAAAAAGCTATTTATAGCCAAGCTGATGAAGAATTTAATATTGCGTCACCAAAACAATTAGGCGATATTTTGTTTGACAAACTAAAACTAGTCAATAAGCCTAAGAAAACAAAAACGGGTCAATATTCTACAGCAGAAGACGTCTTGTCTTACCTAGCAAAAGACCATCAAATTATTACTGATGTTTTACAATACCGACAATATAAAAAATTACAAAGCACTTATTTAGATGCTTTACCAAACGAGGTAAATGCTAAAACCAATAGAATTCATACGGTTTATGCACAAGCTGTAGCGGCAACAGGTAGATTGAGCTCTAACAATCCTAATTTACAGAACATTCCTATCCGTACAGAACGTGGTAGGGAAGTCAGAAAAGCATTTATCCCCAAGAATAAAGATTATGTGCTGCTTGCAGCAGATTATTCTCAAATAGAACTCCGAATTATTGCTGCTTTAAGCGAAGAAGACAACATGATACAAGCCTTTACCAATGGAGAAGATATTCATAGCTCAACAGCAGCTAAAGTGTTTGGTGTGCCTTTAGACGAAGTCACTCGCGAACAACGTAGCAATGCAAAAACAGTAAACTTCGGTATTATTTACGGGGTTTCAGCTTTTGGTCTCAGCAACCAGACTTCACTCTCTCGTGGTGAAGCTAAAGAATTG
>JAMONB010000047.1 GCA_027066745.1 Flavobacteriaceae bacterium | reverse complement strand
TAGCAATGAAACATAACAATTTATGTAAACGTAGTTGCGGATTTAAATGTACTCTTTCAATTTATCACTATACTTTGTTTAAAAGTACAAACTTTAAAATAAGCAGAAAACCCGCAATTACGTTTGCAATTTAT
The DNA here is from genome assembly GCA_027066745.1 of Flavobacteriaceae bacterium. GTDB lineage: Bacteria > Bacteroidota > Bacteroidia > Flavobacteriales > Flavobacteriaceae > Aureibaculum. The sequence goes on along the minus strand of JAMONB010000047.1, from coordinate 3,847 downwards.
AAAAATCTAAAATATTATTTAACTTAATTAGTTCTTCTTGTAATAGAAAGTTTAAAAAACAAAATTAACATTTCTTACCCTTTTGAGTTGTCTTTCAAGTTCTTTTTGAGTTTTAAGAACAGCTGTTTTAAAAGTATAATCGTTCGAAGATGCAAAGATTTGTAATCCAGGGGTGTTTAATTTAATTTTACAAATTTTACCTTTCCCTGTTTTATCGTTTTCTTTTTCAATAAAAACTTCTGCACTTACTACCCAATCAAATTTTCTTTCTATTTTATTTAATGCCTCTTTTATTTGCAGTTCTATTATATTACTTTTACTAACTTTTACATATTCTATAGTGTGGTTCATTTTAATAACTTTTCTAGATTAGACATTATACCAATTTAAACATATAACGCCGCATAAAACAGTTTCTTTTTCAATATTATTGTTAAAATAGAGTGCCGTAACTATGGCTATGCTAAAATATTTTGTCTCAATCTTGCAAAAAATAATAGCTGTTTTATTTTACGACATCAAATATTTAAATTGGTATTACTCTTTTTTTTCCTTTTCTTCTCCTAAAGGAAATTGTTCTATAAAGAATTTGTTTTTTAACGAATCCATTCTTTGCATTATTTGATTCATCATTTCTTGGTTCCTCTTAAAATTTCCTCTAAAAAAGTCTTCTTTAAAAAAATCATCTTCTACATAACTATTATCTTTAAAAAAATCGTCAAATAATGAATTATCAAATGGACTTTTCATTTTGAAATGTTTATTGAATTTTTTAAAAATACTATCATTCATCATAGCATCTTTATCTATGTTTGAATAATAGTAGGTATAAGTAGAATCAAGTCTGATGAGATTTCCGTTTTCATCATATTCTTTGTTTACTTTATAATCGATTTTTGGTTTTATTATTTCTTTCGAAATCTCTGTTTTGTTTTTATCTAGTTCTTTTTTTTCTTGTGCATTACAGCCAACAAGAGTAAAAATAGATAAAAGTATTATTACTATTTTTTTCATCTCTAATTTGTCTTAAAAGTTTATAAAAGGTAATCTTTTGAATAAAAGACTACCTTGTTAATCTATTCTAATTACTTCTTTACTTTAGAGAATAGTTTTTCTTTAAATTTTATAATATCTTTTTTCAAAGAATCAAATTTGCCATTACTATTCTCTTTATTTTTTACTGATTTTTTAAGTGTTTTTATACTTTCTGATAGTGTTTTAAAATCCTTGTTTTTTTTACCATATCCCATTTCTTCGGCTAAAGTCAATTGATAGTCTGCATTTTTTAATAAATTTAACACCTTTTCTACATTTTTGTGATTTTCCTTATCTATTATTGCAGCTTCAATAATCATTTGTTCAGCATTTAAAACTGGTAGTGGTTGAACAGTTTTTTTAATAATTATTGTTCCTAAAACATTATTTAATACAATTTCTGCTTCTTTGGGTTTGTCTTCTTCTAATAAAGCCAAGGCTACTTTTATAGCATCAGGAAATGTTCCTGCAGGTAATAAGTAGGTGTTTATTATCATTTCACTTTTGATTTCTTTAAGTATATCACTTGCCAATTGGTAATAACCATCATTCATAGCTTTTTCAGCTAATTTTGTTGCCGATCTCACTTCATCTACAGTAGTGATTAATTCCTCTTTTTGGTAATTTATATTAATAGGAATAAGGCTGAGATTAGGATTTCGTGTAAGTAACACTTCTAGTTTTCCTATAAGTAAATTTCCTTTTTTGATAGCATCTTTTTTATTTCCTTTTTTGATAGCTTCCAGTATAGAATGCGTTTCTCCTACTGCAGAAAGTGCTTCTTCTGTTAATTCCAATTTTTTCTCAACGACTTGCTTTTCTAAATTGTCTACTATTTTAGCGTCTAAACTGTCTTTATTCATCTCTAGAGATGCTTCCTTTTGCATTATTGGTGTATCATTATGCTTCTCTTTTTTATTTTGTGCACAACTCGTCATTGTAACTAGTACTACAAATACTGATAATATTTTGCTTATTGTTTTCATTTTTTATATTTTTTAATGTGATTAATAAATCAATGTTATTATTTAATTTCAATTAGCTTTTTGTTTTCTAAAAACTTTTCATCCTTTGCTATTTTAATAGTTAATATACCATTATTCATTGTTGCTTGAATTTTGTTTTCGTCAACATTATTGGGTAATTGAAATATTCTTTGAAAAGAGGCGTAGCCATATTCTTTTCGCACCCAGTTTTTATCTTTTTCTTCATTGCTGTATTGTTTTTCAGATGAAATAACAAGCGTATTGTTTTTTATTTCAACTGTTACATCTTTTTTCTCTAAGCTAGGTACAGCTATGCTTACTTCAAAAGCTTTTTCTTCATTAGCTATATTAACAGATGGCACGGTTGAGACTTCTTGCTCGGTAGCAGTTTCAACATTAATATTTTTACCAAAAAATTTTTCTACTATGTTTGAAAATTTTGGTTTTAAATCTGTAGCATTCCATTTAAATAGTTTCATAATAGATGTCTTTTTAAGTTAATGATTCTTTTTAAATAGTTAGCTAGACAATTACCAGTCTAGCTAACTTATGCTAAACCAATTACTTGATCTCAATTTGTTTTACAGGCTTTGGTTTTGCCTCTTCTTTTTTAGGAATTGAGATTGATAAAATTCCGTTTTCATATTTAGCTGAAATTTTTTCTTCATCAACCAATTCTGGTAGTGTAAATGAGCGGGTAAAAGATTGATAACTAAACTCTTGTTTGGTTATTTTCTCATCATTTTTAACCTCTTCATTCACTTGCTTTTCAGATGAAATAGTTAGAATGTCGTTATTTAATTCGATATTGAAATCTGATTTTTCAAAACCTGGTACGGCAACTTCTACTTCAAAAGTATCTGTATTCTCTTTAATATTTACAGAGGGTAAAGTGGTATTAGTGTCTGAAAAATTATTTCTATTCCACCCTTCAAGTTCATTGTTAAAAAATCTGTCAAATAAACTTGGTAACTGATTTTGATATCTTACTAATGTCATAATATTTTATTTTTAAAGTTAAACATTTATTCAAAACTAATAATCATTAAACAAATAGTATACCAAACCTATATAGCTGACAATTAGTCATTTAGAAGTGTTAAGTTGTGTCAAAATTTCAGTTTTTTACATTGTATTATGTCAAAATTTCAGTTAATTGTAATATTTAATTTGTAAAATAATATTTCGAGGTTTTGAGTTTTTTTGCTAGATATTTAATGTCTGCTAGGGCACGTTTTGAGTTAAATAAAATACAGATTTTATCAAGATTTTTGTGCCTTGTTTTGCTGACTTATTTTTCAGTTTTCATTAAGGCTTTATATTTAAGGTTTTTTTAATTCTTCCATATTTTTATAGTCTAAATTCTCAGTGGCAACTTCTAGTCTCTTGTTAATGACTAGCTTGTCTAAATCCTTTTTAATCAACAAGTTTTTAAGTTGCTTTACTTATTTTACAGTGATTTTAAGCGAATGATTCCATCTTTCTGTCCCGATAACTATCGGGAACTATTATAACACGAGTATTCATTAAGTCTTTATGGTCGTGTTTTTTAATCCATTCATTGATATTTTAGCCAATTTACTTTTGGTATAATAATTTTATTATGCATATACTTGGTTTTGTGTATACATATTTCAGGACGGATTAAAATGATAATAAACGTTTGTTAGCCGTTAATAACTGATAATTAAAAAATACATGTTTTATAATTTATACCACATGTTTTTTTGCTAAAAAATAAAAAACCCGATTAAGAAACATCTATTCTTAATCGGGTTTTTCAGAAAACAGAAAATTTTATTCTTTTACTGGCGGATATTTTGCCA
>JAMONB010000046.1 GCA_027066745.1 Flavobacteriaceae bacterium | reverse complement strand
CCTACATCCTCAGGTTTGATTAAATTATTCTCATCAAAACCTTTCTTTGAGGTAAATACATCACAAGAAATAAGTGTAACAAAACATATTAAAAAAGTTGTATTCTTCATTATCTTAGATTATTGACTTCTTCCCTTGCATTCAATTGCCCTTTTTAAATAAGTGTATAATTCTTCAATATTATCTCCATACCCATTAGTTATCTGGACTTTACCGCCAGAAATTTCAGAATTAATTACTGGTGCCGTAATGAGTTTATCGTTGAATATAATTCCTAACTTTTCACCAATATGATTGGCTGTATGTATTTTAAATATTTTTCTACCAGTATCTGTAAGAATGATATTAACAACTTCTTTTCCTGTAAACTTATCAAAACTTTTTGTTACTGATTTTATCTCATTAAAAGAAAGGATTGGTGTCTTTTCAAAAGATATTTTTTCATTGTCAATATTACTTATATTTTCAAATACCCTACCTCCCTCTTTTGGTTCATAAAAACCATTGTAAAGCTCTGATTTCAATTCACTACAATCCGTTTCTACAACAACATGATCTGATGAAAATAAAGTATCCCAAACTTTTTGATAAACAGAACAGCTAGAAATTAATAGAACTAGTATAAAAAGTGTACTAAAGTGTTTCATTATTCCTCTTTTAAACGTTCTTGCTCTACTACCTCTGCCAATCGTTTGGGAATTATAGGCTTGATTAGTGTCTTTCTTGTCTTTCTTTTTACAAAAGGATACAATTCTAATTCTTCTTTCATTTTATCATTAAGATTAGGATGTTTATTCGTTCCTAACAAAATCTCTTCTTTACAATCAAATTGTTTTTGTTCTTTCAAAGTACTTTCTTCAATTTTACGTTGAATAGTACCTGCTTGCAATTGTTTTAAAAATCCACCTTTATTTTCGATATCCTTAAATAATTCTAAAGCCTTGTGGGCAATCTGCTTTGTTAAAGTTTCAATATAATAAGAGCCATCGGCTATGGTATTGGCTTCTGTAAAATAACTTTCTTCTTGTAAAATTAATAATTGATTTCTAGCTATACGTTCTCCAAATTCATTCTTTTTATGATATAAAGCATCATAAGAACTATTAGAAATAGTATCAGCTCCTCCTAAAATTGCACTCATGCATTCAGTGGTTGTGCGTAACATATTTACATTATAGTCATATAGTGTTTTATTACGCAAACTAGGTTGTACAAATAAGTGAGCTTTTGACTTCAACTTATACTCTTCTAATAACAATTGCCATAAAATTCTAAAAGCTCTGAGTTTTGCTATTTCAAAGAAATAATTACTACCCACAGAAAAATGGAAATTAATTTTATTGCTCAATGTTAGATGTTCTGTCTCTGAAGTTAAAAGGTTTGAACTATTACTATCAAAATAATTCAAATATTCATTCCCATGAGCTAACGCATAAGCTACTTGTTGCACTATATTTGCTCCTGCATTTTGATACAAACGCGTATCAACTGAGACTATTGCAGTCTTATCATTTGCTTTCTTTATTATTTTTTCTAAAATTCGATAATCTTCTTTTTGATTGTAAAACCAATTTCCTGTTTTGGCAAAATTCCCAAGAATATCTGTATTTAAATAAACTGTGAATTCATGAGTAATATTTAAAAACTCTTCAAAAAAGGTTTGAGATAAGAAATTTAATTTGAAATGGATTGTTAAAGACTCTTCACCTTCACTCTGAGTAACAAGTTCTTTTAAAAGTTCTTTACCTTTAAAAGGTTCATTGGCTTCAAATTGAATAGAAGTAGCACCACGTTGTAAAGCATCCTTCGCTAGGCGATTTGCTGTTTTTTCATCAGAAATAAAAATAGACTGGCAAATTGAAAAATTCTTTTTTTTATTTTTAAAACTCGTTTGTTCAAATTCGTCTTTATGATAAAATGGTTTTACTTTTATCCCTTCATTAGATTCCCAGACCAACGAATCATTATAATCAACTCCATTAAGATCAAACTGTATTTTTTGCTTCCATTGTTTTGCAGAAACTGGATTGAATTCGCTAAACAAAAAATCATTCATATCTAATTTTTAATTGTGTCAAACTCTATGATGTAAATATCTTCATCTTTACGCTTCATTTTGTATTCTTCTCTCGCAAATTTCTCTAGAGAATCAGGGTCGTTAAGGTTATTTATTATCTTCTTATCATGTCCCATTTCTTTTTTGTAGTAAGTATTTGTGTTTTCAATCTTGTCAATTTCTTTATCTAACTCATGATGATTCATATATGAATTTTCATCAAAAAACAGCATCCAAACCAAGAACAATAAAAATATCACAACATATCTATTGCTTAAAAAATTCACGACTTTATGTTCTCTAAACTCTTTAAAACTCATCTTATTTTACTGCAACCTTTCATTAATAATAGTTCTAACAATATCTACTGCCACTGTATTATATTTATTATTTGGTATAATAATATCAGCATATTCTTTCATGGGTTCAATAAATTGATCATGCATGGGTTTCAACGTTGTTTGATAACGTTGCAACACCTCGTCCATATCTCTACCTCTCTCTTGTATATCTCTTTTTAATCTTCTAATTAAACGTTCATCTGAATCTGCATGCACAAACACTTTTATATCTAATAAATCTCGTAACTCTTTATTGGTAAAAATAAGTATTCCTTCAATGATTAATACTTTACTGGGATGAGTTTTTATAATATCTTTTGTTCTATTATGTGCAGCAAAAGAATATACTGGCTGCTCGATAGCATTCCCTTTCTTTAAGGTATTTAAATGATCTACTAAAAGGTCAAAATCTATTGCTCTTGGATGGTCAAAGTTAATTTTAACACGTTCATCATAAGATAAGTCATCTGTGGCTTTATAATATGAATCTTGAGAAATTACTGTCACATCTTGATCTGGCAATTGATTTAAAATTTGATTGACAACTGTTGTTTTACCGCTACCTGTACCACCAGCAATTCCTAAAATAAGCATATCATTATTTATTAATAATTATAAAGCAAATTTAAGTCTAATTCTTTGAAATTATTCTAATAACACCAACATTTTCAACTCCAACATAAATAAAGCCCTCTAGAGCTTGTTTCAATTCTGGATATTTATCTAAAAAATACGATTACTATGCTTTTAGACTTAAGGCTAAGTAGTAGTTAGAGTTGTTTAATAATAAATTCAAATAAAAAGTAACGGTAATGCAATCTCTTTACATAAAAAAAGTATATTTGCAAACCAAATTTTAAGAGTATAGCCCGCAATAAAAGCGAGTTAAAAAACTACAACACTTACTTTTATAAAGTAAATATGAGTTGTCATTCTTTTGAAAATGAGTTAATTTAATTACACCTCGGGGTGTAGCGTAGCCCGGTTATCGCGCCTCGTTTGGGACGAGGAGGTCGCAGGTTCGAATCCTGCCACCCCGACAAAAGAAAGCTTTTCACGTTAGTGAAAGGCCTTTTTTATTTACAAAAGATTTGAACTTGTTCAATAATCTTTTGTAAATAAAAAAAGACAAAACGAACGTAGTGAGTAAAAGCTCTATTTTGCAACAAAACCAAAATAGGATCACGAGTAAAACGATTAATCCTGCCACCCCAACCATTAAAAACCTAAAAATCAAATGATTTTTAGGTTTTTTTTATTTGTTTTCTTTGCCTCTGATAAATGACATTAGAAACCAAATAAAAAGGCAAAAGAATATGATTCCATTCTGATTTTTAATGAGTCATAATCTAAAATAGCATCAGCTTAGCTAATTCTGCTACCCCGACAAAGAGAAGATTTTATCAGCTGTAAGTGGATAGAATCTTTACTAATATTAATCGTAATCATATTAATAGGAGGTCATCAGAAATAATCATAATTTAGACAAAACTGCAATAGAACTTATAAACGAAAAATTATTTATACTATCTACAACGAGAACAGAAAGTAATATTTTTCAACTGATTTGATTGAAATAACACAATTGT
>JAMONB010000045.1 GCA_027066745.1 Flavobacteriaceae bacterium | reverse complement strand
AATTAAAAAATCTGATAGAACAGAAGTTGTCAATGAAACCTTAGGCAATGTAGCAATCTATACACTAACAACCTCTTTAGAAGAAAACACCATTTACCAAGTTACTATTTTTGCTTCAGACGGAACAACAGAAACAACAGGGTGTACGGCTGTAGAAGTGAAAACAAAAAAGACAACAGCAATACTAATTTGTCCAACACTAACTTCTTCAACTACAGATGTAGATATATTACCAACCATTGCATGGAATAGTATAACTGGAGCAACTAATTACAGAGTGCTTGTGGTTAAAAAATCTGATGGAACAGAAGTTGTCAATAAAACCTTAGGCAATGTAGCAATCTATACACTAACAACCTCTTTAGAAGAAAACACCATTTACCAAGTTACTATTTTTGCTTCGGATGGAATAACAGAAACAACAGGGTGTACGGCCATAGAAGTGAAAACGATAAAAGCAGTAAATGGCGTACCTATTTGTACTGAATTAAACTCTCCTATAGACAACACAAAAGATGTAGCTACAGATGCCGCTCTATCTTGGTTAGCGGCAACTAATGCAGATAGTTATAAAATTACTATTCGTACTAATTCAATAACAATTATAGACACAGACTTAGGCAATACAACAACCTATCCTGCTCTTCCTGGTGGTTGGACTGCTGGACAACAATATTTTGTGAAAATTATCGCTTCAAATGCTGTAGGATCTGCAATAGGATGTAACGAAACTAGTTTTACCATAGCTGGTAATTTAAGCCTAACCTGCCCAACTATAACTTTCCCTACAGCAGGAATGGCAGAAGTATCATTATTACCAACCATAAAATGGGATAAAGTTTCTGGTGCAACAGGTTATACTATTAAAATCATTAAAACAATTGATAATACAGTATTTACTGGTGGTAATCTAGGAGATGTATCTGAATACTTAATTACAAACACTTTAGAAAACAATACCGAGTATTCACTAGTCATTAATGCCTCAAATACTACAGAAACAACTACTTGTACTCCAATAAAATTTACAACAAAAAAAGAACAAATAGTTTTTGATTGCCCAAAAATAACTTTTCCAATAGAGAGTCAAACTGGTGTACCATTAACACCAACCATAAAATGGGATAGAGTTTCTGGTGCTACTCGCTACTATATAAAACTTGTTAAAAAGGCTGACAATACTGTAATTACTGGTCAAGCTCTAGAAAATGTTTCTGAATTTACAGTACCAAATAATTATTTAGTCTATGATACTGAATATTCAGTAAGTATTAACGCCGCAAATAATGAAACTGAATTTTCTTCAGAATGTACAGCAATCACCTTTACAACAAAAAAAGAACAAGGAGCTTTAAACTGTCCAACTATAACTTTCCCTACAACAGGAATGACAGAAGTATCATTATTACCTACCATAAAATGGGATAAAGTCTCTGGTGCAACAGGTTATACTATTAAAATCATTAAAACAATTGATAATACAGTATTTACTGGTGGTAATCTAGGAGATGTATCTGAATACTTAATTACAAACACTTTAGAAAATAATACCGAGTATTCAGTAGTCATTAATGCCTCAAATACTACAGAAACAACTACCTGTACTCCAATAAAGTTTACAACGGTAAAGACAGTAACAAACTTAACTTGCCCAACCATAACTTCTTCAACTATAGATGTGGATTTATTACCAACCATCACTTGGAGTAGTATAACTGGAGCAACTAATTATCGAGTACTTATCATTAAAAAATCTGATGGAACAGAAGTTGTCAATGAACCTTTAGGAAATGTATCAACCTATACATTGACCACAAGTTTAGAAAAAAATACATTTTATAACATCACTATTTTTGCATCAGATGGAATAATTGAAACAACAGGTTGTTCTGCAATAGAGGTAAAAACAACAAACTCCATGACGCCAAATACAAATGATATTCCTAATTTCTTTACACCGAATAATGACGGAACAAATGATTTTTGGCAAGTAAAAGATGAAAATAGTTCTATTAAAAACATTCAGGTTTTTGATCGTTATGGAAAACTGTTAAAACAATTTACAACGAATTCTCAAGGGTGGGATGGATACTATATGGGCAACCCAATGCCAAATAGTGATTATTGGTATGTCATTACCTTACAGAATGAAAAACAATTAAGAGGACATTTTAGTTTAATTAGAAGATAGATAAAAGATGAAGATATATAAAATAGTTCTCACCATGGCATTAGGTTTATTCCTAAACCTAGATAGTGTTCAAGCTCAAGGCACCTTACCGATATATTCTGATTATTTATCAGATAATATTTACTTGGTTCACCCTAGTGCTGCTGGCATAGGAAACAGCGGAAAATTAAGATTAACCCACCGTCAACAATGGACAGGTAATTCAGATGCTCCTTCATTACAAACACTTAGTTTTCACAATCGTTTTAGTGAAAAAGTAGGATTGGGAGCTATTCTTTTTAATGATAAAAACGGATACCATTCACAAATAGGTTTTCAAGCGACTTATGCTTATCATCTAAATTTTGGTAGAGATGATGCTTTAGACCAGTTGTCTTTTGCACTTTCTGCATCGTATATTCAAAATAGTGTAGATCAACGAAATTTTATAATTACAATTCCCGATCCTGCTATATCCCAAATTGTAGAATCTGACAGTTATTTTAATACAGATTTTAGCATTGCCTACCATGGTTTGGATGGCTTTATTTATTTTACTGCAAAAAATTTATTATTAAATGCTCAAGATAATGAGAATAGAGATTATAGAAATATAAACTTAAGACGTTACCTCTTAAATGCAGGTTACTTTTTTGGCTGGGGTAAAAATTTTCAAATTGAACCTTCAATCATGTTTCAATATGTAGGTAGAACCAAAGAAAAATTAATTGATGTAAACACCAAACTCTATAAAACCTTTGGTGAAAATAAAAGAGGTTTTTTAGCATTATCATACAGACGAAGTTTAGACAATAATGGTACACAGGCTTTAAATCAAATCACCCCGATTCTTGGGTTAGAATTTGATCGGTTCTTAGTGTCATACACCTATACCCATCAACTAGGAAGTGTCGTTTTTCAAAATGGCGGATTTCATCAATTCACCCTTGGAATTAACTTATTTTCAAAGAGAGCTAGAGATAGAGGTTATACACCTAATTACAATCAGTTTATGTATAAATCTGATAATTAAAATAATTTATATGTTGTATATTCATAACTACCTATTTGATTTTGTAAAATTGAATTTGTAGTATAAATTAACCCAAACTATTTTTATTATGAAACAAATAGGGTCTATCATGTTTATTTTCGGAGCTTTAGCAGCTATAACAGGCTTCATGAACAGTGTACCACGCCTATTAGCTTGGATTTACAATTGGGGAGAAACTACTGCTTGGATTATTAAAATCGGATTAATTATTACAGGTGCTATTTTATATTTTATGGGTAATAAAAAAGAAGTTAATAAAGAATAATTTTAACTTTTATAAAGTGTCTCTTCGTTAAGGTTGAATTTCATGACAAGACTCCTCCCAATAACTTTAGGAATTAAAAATATTAAAAGTTAAACTCACAAATTCAAGCGAGCAATCTACTCCTAATTTCCTTTTAGGATTAACTACGTTGATCCTTTGTGCTCCGTTCTGAAAATGAAAACCTTATAAATTCTTTGAATTTATATTTTTTATTAAAATAACCTTTATGAAAATAAATTTTCAACAGCTTATTTTAATAAAAAACCTGCAACTACGTTGCAGGTTTTCATTTATTAGTGACCCCGACAGGATTCAAACCTGTAACCCTCAGAGCCGAAATCTGATATTCTATTCAGTTGAACTACGGGGCCAATTTATTTTTGTCATTCCTGCGAAAGCAGGAATCTAATTATTTTTAGTTTCTATTTTAACTCAACAACTCCTTAACAACTGTTGATATTGCTTTACCATCAGCTTTACCTGCCAACTGTTTTGATGCCATTCCCATAACTTTACCCATATCACCCATAGATGAAGCTCCTGTTTGAGATATAATGTCGGCAATTACTTTTTTTAAATCATCAACACTCATTTGTTCAGGTAAAAATTGCTCAATTATTGCTACTTGGGCAAGTTCTGGTGCTGCTAAATCTTCTCTACCTTGTTCAGTATATAATGTAGCACTATCCTTACGTTGCTTTACCAATCTTTGTAATAGTTTCAATTCATCAGCTTCAGCTAAATCTTCTTTAGCTCCTGAAGCAGTCTGAGCCATTAAAATAGCAGATTTAATTGCTCTTAAAGATTCTAAAGCAACGGTGTCTTTAGCTTTCATTGCTTCTTTAAGTTTTTGCATTACTTCGTTTTGTAAACTCATCATTCAAAAATTTTGTGGGACAAAGATAGAAATCTGAATTAGAATCTAATTAAAAAACCCAAAACAATTTTTAAATCATTTTGGGTTTTAACAAACAAAACTAAATACTAACTAATCCACATTGTCATGCAAAAATGAATTATTAGAACGCAACTGAATATCATTATTATCATCTGAACTCAGTGATATTCTAGATTTATTTTCTGTAGTTTCAGACGAAAGCTCTACATCATCTAAATCTACTCCCATTCTTTTATATGCTGGTTGACTTTCATAATCATCAATATTAGAAGGTCTATTTGCAAATCTGTAATTGAAATCTTTCATTTTTTGTCTTCTCTCATCAGCCCTACTTTGCAACTCTTCAATAGTTAAATTTAAAGGAGATTCTTTCTCTTCATTTTTCAATTTATCATTTGCTTCTGTCTTAGTTTCAACTCTTACATTAAATTTTAATTCTTTATCAATTTCTACAACATTAGTTTTTACATCTTTTTTTACATCTTCGATCATAAAGTCTTCTAAACCATGTCTTATTTTACCATCAACAGTTACTGTTGGCTGTATCATTACAGGATCTACAACTTCAAGGTCTCTAACTTCAGAAGCTGTTAAAGAATGTTTAATAACCTCTTCTTGTACTTCAATTTTATTAGTTGAGGTCAAAGGCAAATCAAAAGTCAATGTAATTTGATTTTCTTCTTCATAAGTTTCATCAACTTCTTCAACTTGAGCAATAGGTGTAATGACAAACTCATCTAAAGACTCTTCTTCTTTATCCTTTAAATCAATTGTATCATAGACAACATCAATTTCTTTAATAAACTCGGTAGTAGAAACCACTTCATTTTTTGACTGTTTGATTTCAGGTGAATTATTCTCTAAATCTAAAATATGTCGAACCACATTTTCATCAACTTTAGCTTCTTTTACTCTTTCAGTTAAAAAAGTTTCAGTTTCTAAAGCGTGAATAATTTTTTTTTCCTCAGTATGAGTAATATCAAGTTGTTGTTCTTTGTTGAAACCCGTTGCCACAATCGTTACAGCTATAGACTCTCCTAATTCCTGATCGTCACCAACTCCCATAATAATATCTACATTACTTTTGGCTTCGCTTTGTATATAGTCATTAATTTCTCCTATTTCATCAATGGTTATTTCTGATGAACCAGAAACAATTAGCAATAAAACATTTCTAGCACCTACTATTTTATTATCATTCAATAATGGTGAATCTAATGCTTTGGTTATAGCCTCTTGTGCTCTATTCTGCCCAGTTGCTATTGCAGAACCCATAAGAGCAGTACCACTATTAGACAATACAGTTTTAGCATCTTTTAAGTCAATATTTTGAGTGTAATGATGAGTAATAACCTCTGCTATACCCATAGCTGCAGTAGACAACACTTCATCAGCTTTAGAAAACCCTGCTTTAAAACCTAAATTTCCATAGACTTCTCTAAGCTTGTTATTATTAATCACAACTAATGAATCAATATGCTTGCGTAATTTGTCTATTCCTTTTTGGGCCTGCTCATTTCTCATTTTACCCTCAAATGAAAAAGGTATAGTTACTATCCCAACAGTTAACAAATCCATTTTTTTAGCAATCTCAGCGATTATAGGTGCTGCACCCGTGCCTGTACCTCCACCCATTCCAACAGTTATAAAAACCATTTTGGCGTTAGTACCCAACATTTTTTTAATTTCTTCCTCACTTTCAATTGCTGCTTGTTCACCAATTTCAGGATTTGCTCCTGCACCAAGACCCTCTGTTAATGTTGCTCCGAGCTGTATTTTTGTAGGTATTGGGCTGTTTTGTAATGCCTGTGCATCTGTATTACAAACAACAAAATCAATACCATCAACCCCCTTTCTAAACATGTGATTTACAGCGTTACTACCTCCACCACCAACACCAATAACCTTTATGGTATTTGATTGATTTTTGGGTAAATCAAATGCTAAACTTTCAAATTCTAAGCTCATAGTTTTATTATTTTGGAATTCTATACTATATATTATCTTAATTTATTATTATTAAATTTGTTTAATCACTGGGCTTTTAAACAAATTTATTTACCTCTGGCTCTACTCTGCATTGTCTAAAAACTCTCTAAACTTATCTGCCCATTTTTCAAAAATTGATTTTCGATCAACTTTATTATTAAAATCAGAGCCACCATTTTTAGAAAATTCTTTTGTAGCATTCTTAACTTCAGACTGTTCACTTCTATTTTTCTCTTCTAGACCATTCATTAATAATCCAACCGCAGTTGCATAAGCAGGACTAGACAAGTCAATATCAGTACTACCAGCCAAATGCTCATTTGGGTACCCTATTCTGGTATCCATACCTGTAATATATTCAACCAATTGTTTGATATGTTTCAATTCTGCTCCTCCACCTGTTAAAACGATACCAGCAATTAATTTCTTCTTAGTTTCTTCGTGTCCGTAATTTTTAATTTCTAGATATACTTGTTCTATAATTTCAACTACACGTGCATGAATAATTTTAGATAGGTTCTTTAATGTAATTTCTTTTGGTTCTCTACCTCTTAACCCAGGAATTGAAACAATTTCATTTTCTTTATTTTCTCCTGGCCAAGCAGAACCAAATTTTGTTTTCAATAACTCAGCTTGTTTCTCTATAATTGAACAACCTTCTTTTATGTCTTCAGTAATCACATTTCCTCCAAAAGGTATCACTGAGGTATGTCGAATAATTCCATCTTTAAAAATGGCTAAATCAGTTGTGCCTCCACCTATATCAATTAAGGCAACACCAGCTTCTTTTTCTTCTTGACTTAATACTGCTTCAGATGATGCAAGTGGTTCTAAAGTAATATTAGACAGTTTTAAACCTGCACTTTTAATACATCGCCCAACATTTCTAATAGACGAAACTTGCCCTACAACTACATGAAAATTCGCTTCTAATCTACCGCCATACATCCCTATAGGAGCCTTAACTTCTGCTTGTCCATCTACTTTATAATCTTGAGGTAACACATGTATAATTTCCTCACCTGGAAGCATTACCAATTTATGAACCTGATTGACTAACTTTTCAATATCACTTTCATCAATAACTTTTTCAGAATTAGGTCTAGTAATATAATCACTATGATGTAAACTACGAATATGTTGCCCTGCAATACCTACAACAACATCTTTTATTTTGTAGTCAGATACACTTTCAGCCTCTTCTACTGCCTGCTGTATAGACTGTATGGTTTGGGTAATATTATTAACAACTCCTCTGTGTACACCCATACTTTTAGCCTTACCCATGCCAAGTATTTCTAATTTACCATATTCATTGGTTCTACCAATCATGGCAACAATTTTTGTTGTACCAATATCTAGACCAACGGCTATGTTATCCTGTTCCATAATTTAATTTTTTGTGCACACAACCTGATTGGTGTACTCAAGGTTAATTGTTTTATAATTTTTAAGTGTTTTATCTTTAATTGCTTTTTTATAAAACACTTTTAATTTTTTAATTTTTTGATGCAATTGATTTAAATTTCCTAATTCAACCACTTGATTTCCAACTCTGGTTCTTAAAATGAATTCTCTTGTTGAAATTTGCTCAACACCAACAATCTGTTTCTTTAGAAAATCATCTTTATAAATCAATTCAACTAACTTAAATAACTCATCTGAAATGTTACTATTTTCAACTCCTCCTACAATAAGAACTCTAGCTGAATAACTTGATGATAATGGCATTTTTTTACCATTTGTATCAATATAATACGCCGAATTATTTTGATTCACTCTAGCTATTGGCGTTTTTTGTTTTATTATAGCACCTAATTCACCATTCACATTCATATAAACCTCTGCTTTTTCTATCATTTCATTAGAAAGCAAAGTTTCTTCTAACTTATTCAAAAATATGTTTTCTTTTGGCTGGTTTTTCAAGCCTTCATAACTTTGTATTAACAATTTATTAACCGTTTGATATGTCACAAAAAGATTATCACCATTTTCAAAACTAACATTAATTTTAGCTATTTTTTTTGCATTATTTCTTTGCGATGTAAAACCATACAAAAACACTACAAAGCATAGTAATAATAATCCTTTTATGAATGAAATATATTTTTTCATAGTCTCATATTTATCCTTTAAGCACTTTCTACAAGAAGAAGACTTCTAAACATAGATTTATTTTTTTATACATCCTTTTACTTTTTTTAATTGTTAACAGCTAACAATTCATTTTTAACATCATTAATCAATACACCAATATCACCTGCACCAATCATCACAATAATTTTAGCTTCTGATGCTTTTATATTTTTAATAACATTCTCTTTTGATGAGATTTGTTTTTTTTCTAATTCTATTTTACCTAATAACCATTCAGAAGTCACTCCTTCAATTGGTTTTTCTCTAGCAGGATATATATCTAACAAAATCAATTCATCAAATTTTGACAAACTACTAGCAAAATCATCAATAAAATCTCTTGTTCTACTAAATAAATGTGGCTGAAAAACTGCTAAAACTTTTTCATTTGGATACAATTCTTTCACGGCATCAGCAACGGCATTAATTTCTGTTGGATGGTGTGCATAATCATCAATCAACACCAAGTCATTTGTTTTAATTTTATACGTGAATCTTCGCTGTACACCTTTAAAATTTAATAAAGCCTTGGCAATGGTAGCTAACGGAACACCGTAACTATTCGCCATTGCCAAAGCCACCACAGTATTTAGCACATTATGTCTTCCTGAAAGATTCAGTTCTAAATTTTTATAGGTTTCTGTTGGAGTTTTTACATCAAAAAAGTAAGTTCCATTTTCAATTTTAATATTTTGAGCTTCATAATCTGAATCATCTTCAATACCATAGGTAATTCCTTTTATAGGCAACCCCTTTCTTATGAATAGCTGATCAGACACTTTATTAGAGAAATCAATAAACGACTGTGTTAATGCTTCTTCTTCTCCATAAATATCTAAATGATCAGCATCCATAGAAGTGATACAAGCCATATTTGGAGATAGTTGCAAAAAGGATCTATCAAATTCATCAGCTTCTACCACACTAATTTTATCTCCACCAAGGATTAAATTTGAATTGTAATTTTCTGCTATTCCGCCTAAAAAAGAAGTTGCATTTACACCAGACTCATGTAAAATATGCCCTAAAATAGTAGATGTTGTCGTTTTACCATGCGTGCCTGCAACCGCAAAACAAAAAGTGTTTTTGGTAATAGCTCCTAAAATTTCTGAACGTTTGTAAATGGTATATCCTTGATCTTTGAAATAATTATATTCTTGATGGTTTTTAGGAATAGCTGGCGTATAAATAATCAACGTTTTTTCTTTATTAAAAATTTGTTTAGGAATAACATCAATATCATCTTTAAAATGCACAACAACACCCAATACTTCTAAAGCATTTGTAACAGGTGATGGTGTTTTATCATACCCGCAAACATAGAAATTATTGGCTTGAAAATATCTTGCCAAGGCACTCATACCTATACCACCAATACCGATAAAATAAATATTTTCTATGTTGTTTAAATCCATTCTCCTCAATTATTTTTTATTAATTTCTCAATCTCATCTACAATATGCTCTGTTGCTTTTGACAGAGCCAATTGCTTTATATTATTACTTAATAGTTCTTGCTGATTTTCACTTTGTAACAAACTTGAAAAAACCGATTGAAAATTACCCAATTCACTTTCCTTTAATAAAATTGCCGCACCTTTATCAACTATAGCCATTGCATTTTTGGTCTGATGATCTTCAGCTACATTGGGCGATGGAATAAAAATTACAGGTTTCCCAACAATACACAATTCTGAAATTGACCCTGCACCCGCTCTACTAATAATCACATCTGCAGCTGCATAGGCTAAATCCATTTTATTGATAAATTCTACCACATGCACACCATCTTTATCATTGTATTTTTTATATTCTTTATAATACAGTTTGCCAGTTTGCCAAAGCACTTGCACATTTTGATCTAATAGCCATTGTATATTTTTTTCTATCAACTCATTAATGGCTCTGGCTCCTAAACTACCTCCTAAAATCAATAGTGTTTTCTGAAATGTATTTAACTCAAAAAGCTCTTGTCCTTCATTTTTTTTAGTTGTAATTTCTAATAAATCTTGACGCACTGGGTTTCCTGTTTTCACAATTTTATCCTTAGGAAAAAATCGCTCTAAATCATCATAAGCCACACAAATTGTATTTACTTTTTTACTTAATAGCTTATTGGTGATGCCAGGGTAAGAATTCTGTTCTTGTACCAAGGTTGGTATTCCTTTTCTATTTGCCATTTGCAGGGTTGGTCCAGAAGCAAATCCACCAGTACCAATCACAACATTTGGTTTGAATTTTTTTATAATCCTATTTGCATTCCACAGACTACTTATCAATTTAAAAGGAAACATCAAATTTTTCAAAGTCAGCTTTCGCTGGATGCCAGAAATCCACAATCCTTTAATCTTATAACCCGCTTGAGGTACTTTTTCCATTTCCATTCTATCCTTAGCTCCCACAAATAAAAATTTTGCGTCAGCATTGCGTTTTTTTAATTCGTTCGCAATAGCTATTGCAGGATAAATATGACCACCTGTACCACCTCCACTTATTAATATGTTTATTTTTTTATTCAATGTTTGTATTACGGATTTTTATTTTTAATTACTTTTCTTTGTTTTCTTATCTCTTTTCTCCTGTCTCCTGTCTCCTGTCTCCTAATACTTTAAAACAAACAACATTACCCAATTGCCTCATGTAAAATACTTAAAGGATTATCATCATTTTTTTTCATTTTCGTTTTAATCATTTCTTCTCTTGCTGCACTTACACTCAACACCACACCTATTGCAAAACAGGTCATCCAAATAGATGTACCACCAGTACTAATTAAAGGTAAAGGTTGCCCAGTTACAGGAAATAAACCTACGGCTACTGCCATATTAATTAGAGCCTGAAATATGATAGGTATACCGACACCCAACACCAAGAGCATTCCGAATATTGTTTCTGTTTTTGTCGCTACAATTACAATTCTAAAAAGCAAGCCTAAATACAAAATCATTAAGAGGAATCCACCAATCAAACCAAACTCTTCAACGATAATAGCATAAATAAAATCAGATGAAGATTGTGGTAAAAAATTCTTTTGCACACTTTTGCCAGGACCTTTACCTTGAATTTCACCTGAGGCAATCGCTAATTTTGCTTTTTCAGCCTGATAATTTGCATCTTCATCAGGGTTAGAGAAATTTTCAATTCTACTTATCCAAGTATTAATTCTAGTATTTTTAAAAGTATCTGGAAAAGTCTTGGCTGTTAGGATAAATATGGTAAAAACCAGAATACCTGTTCCTAAAATTATACCGATAAATTTTATAGGATAACCGCCCAAAAACGCAACCAATAATACCATTACAAAAATAATGGCTGTGGTTGAAAAATTGGCAGGTAAAATTAATAGCAATACTAAACCTATAGGAACCCATAACCGCCAAACACTTTCTTTAAAAAATATTTTCTTCTCTTTATTCTTTGCCAAATACCTAGCCAAATACATCATCACCACAACACTTGCCAAAGTAGAGGTTTGAAAACCAATACCCACAAAAGGAATGTTAATCCACCGACTTGCATTAGCTCCACTAATGGTTTTGCCTTGAAACAAGGTATACACCAACAATACTAAAACTAAAGGGATTAACAAGACCGAGAGCCCACTAAAATAGCGGTACGGAATTTTATGTGTTGCATAGATAATAACAAAACCAAGTAACAATAACATGGCGTGTTTGAGCAAGTACCCTAAGGTGGTGCCTTTACCGACTACACCTACCAAATTGGTACTTGCACTATACACAGGGAGAAAGGAAAATATTGCCAATACGGCAATAATAGCCCAAATGGTTCTGTCACCACTAATATTTTTAAGTACTCTTAACATTTATAATAGTCTAACTGCATCTTTAAATTGTCTACCTCTATCTTCGTAATTTTCAAACAAATCAAAACTTGCACAAGCAGGTGACAACAATACGGTATCTCCTTTTTCTGAAAGTTTATACGCTACTTTTACAGCCTCTTCAGCTCCTGCCGTTTCTATTAAGAAATCTACTACGTTACCAAAAGTTTCTATAATTTTTGAATTGTCTAAACCCAAGCACACAATCGCTTTTACTTTTTCTCTAACCAAAGGCATTAATTCTGTATAATCATTGCCTTTATCTGTACCGCCAACAATCCAAACCGTTGGTGTATTCATACTCTCTAAAGCATAATATGTTGCATTTACATTGGTTGCTTTTGAATCATTAATATATTGCACCCCGTTAATTTTAAACACAGGCTCTAAACGATGTTCTACACTTTCAAAATCTTCTAGACTTTCTCTAAGTGTTTCACTTCTTACACTTAACAGTTTTGCTGCCAAGGCTGATGCCATAGCGTTTTTTGTATTGTGCTTTCCTTGTAATGCTAATGCTGCTATACTCATAGTAAATGTATTTGTGTCGGTTTGAATTAGTATTTTATTATCTTTTATATGGGCTCCTTTTTCTACAATTGTCTTAATTGAAAAAGGCAATAATTGTGCTTTTGTTTTATTATTTTTAAGCCAGTTCTCTATGGCTATATCATCTGCATCATAAATCAAATAATCATCAGCTGTTTGATTCATGGTTATTCTAAATTTAGAATTGATATAATTTTCATAGTTGTAATCATACCTATCTAAATGATCTGGTGAAATATTGGTAATAATTGCAATATGTGGAGCAAAATCAACACTACCATCCAATTGAAAACTACTGAGTTCTAACACATAAGTATCAAATTTTTCTTTTGCAATTTGTAAAGCAAAACTGTCACCAATATTACCTGCCATACCCACATTTAACTTCGCTCTTTTCAAAATATGATTAATCAACATTGTTGTTGTTGTTTTACCATTACTCCCTGTAATACCCACAATGGTTGCATCAGTAAATTTTGATGCAAACTCAATTTCTGAGACAACTGGAATCTTTCTTTTCTTCAACTCTTGAACCAAGACTACTTTATCTGGAATTCCAGGGCTTTTCATCACCACATCAGCATTAAAAATTTTGCTTTCAGTATGTTTTTCTTCTTCAAAAAGAATGTTATTATGTAAAAGAACTTCTTTATATTTATCAGCTATTGTACCCTTATCTGATACAAAAACTTCATACTTATTTTTTTTTGCTAGAATAGCTGTACCCACTCCACTTTCACCACCACCAAGAATCACAATTTTCTGCATTCTATCTCACCTTTAATGTTATAATTGACAATACTGCCAACATGATTCCGATAATCCAAAAACGAGTGACAATTTTACTCTCATGATATCCGCTTTTTTGGTAATGATGATGTAATGGCGACATTAAAAAGATACGCTTACCTTCTCCATATTTTTTACGTGTATATTTAAAGTAGCTTACTTGTAGCATTACCGATATAATCTCCATAAAGAAAATTCCTGCTAAAATTGGAAGTAAAAATTCTTTACGAACCGAGATAGCGATTACCGCTATTATCCCACCAATAGTCAAACTACCTGTATCACCCATAAAAACTTGAGCAGGATAAGTATTGTACCACAAAAAGCCAACCAAACCACCTACAAACGCACTAATAAAAATGGTCATTTCACCAGAATGAGGGATATACATTACATTCAAATAATTGGCAAAAATTATATTCCCAGAAATCCATGCAAAAACACCTAAAGCCATAACAATAATTGCTGATGACCCTGCTGCCAAGCCGTCAATACCATCAGTAAGGTTAGCTCCGTTTGAAGTTGCCGTTACAATAAAAATAACAATCAATAGAAAAGGAATCCATGCATATTTTTGATAATCATCACCTAACCAATTTACTAAAACCGAATAGTCAAATTCATTATTTTTAACAAAAGGAATCGTTGTTTTTAAAGACTTTGTTTCTTTACCAAATAGACTTGAAGGGTTTACTGTTTGAAACTCTTGCACTTGAGCCACATTAGAATTTTGAAGCTCTTCTTTCACTACAACTTGTGGCGAAAAATAAAGCATCAAACCCACAAACACACCTAAACCTACCTGACCTAAAACTTTAAACTTTCCTTTTAAACCATCCTTATTTTTTCTAAACACTTTAATATAATCATCAATAAACCCAATCAACCCCATCCAAATGGTAGTGACCAATAAAATGATGATGTACACATTACTTAATTTAGCTAAAAGTAATACAGGTAGTATTGTTGCCAAAATAATTATAAGACCTCCCATAGTTGGAGTCCCTGCTTTTTGCACTTGACCTTCTAAACCTAAATCTCTAATAGATTCACCGACTTGTAGGTTTCTTAATTTATCAATAATTCTTTTCCCAAAAACAGTAGAAATCATTAATGAAAATGCAAAAGCCAATGCAGATCTAAATGAAATATACTGGAATAAGCTAGCTCCTGGAAGCTGGTAATGTTTTTCTAAATAGTCAAATAAGTAATATAACATCTATACGTTTTCTATTTACTTTTGTAATTGTTTTAATATTTCTGTGATGGTTTGGTAATCATCAAAATGTGTTCTTACACCATTAATTTCTTGATAAGCCTCATGTCCTTTACCAGCTATCAATAAAATATCTCCTTTTTCAGCCATAGAACTTGCTGTTTTAATTGCTTGTTTTCTATCTACAATTGAGATGTATTTTTTGAAATTTTGAGGATCAACACCAGCCTCCATTTCATCGATAATGGTTTGTGGATTTTCACTTCTAGGGTTGTCAGAAGTGAAAATAGTTTGATTCGATAATTGCGTTGCTATATGTGCCATTTTAGGACGTTTGGTCTTGTCTCTATCACCACCACAACCCACCACAGTAATTACCTTTTCATTGAAAGTTCTAATAGTATTGATTGTTTCCAATACATTTTTTAGAGCATCTGGCGTATGTGCATAATCTACTATAGCTGTAATTCCGAGGTCAGAAATCAGGTATTGAAAACGTCCACTTACACTTTCTAATTCACTTAATAAGCGTAAACTTTCAACCTGCTCAATCTCTAAAAGGTTAGCAGTTGCATAAATTGCCAATAAATTATAAGCATTAAAATTACCAATGAGTTTTGTCCAAACTTCATGGGTATTAATACTGAGTAAGAGTCCATTTAATTGATTTTCAAGAATTTTAGCTTTATAATCGGCTACCGTTTTTAATGCATAAGTTACCTTTCTAGCTTCAGTATTTTGAAGCATGATATTTCCATTTTTATCATCAATATTTACCAAAGCAAAAGCTGATTTTGGCAAATCATCAAAAAATGATTTCTTAACATCTCTATATGCTGCAAATGAGCTATGGTAATCTAAATGATCATGAGAAAGATTGGTAAATATTCCACCAGTAAAAAACAATCCTTTTGTTCTTTTTTGATGAATACCATGAGAACTCACTTCCATAAAACAATGAGTAACGCCACCATCAACCATCTGCTTTAAATAATGATTAATCATTAGTGAATCTGGCGTGGTATGGGTTGCAGGAAACTCATCATTATCAACCAAAATTTTTACTGTTGACAACAGACCAACTTTATAGCCTGCTTTTTTAAATAAGTCATATAATAATGTGGCAATGGTCGTTTTACCATTAGTTCCTGTAATACCAATAAGTTTCAAACGTTGAGATGGATTTCCATAAAAATTATCAGCCATTATAGCTAATGCTTCTTTTGTATCATTTACCAAAACATAAACAACACCATCTACCAACTCTCTAGGCAAGTCTTCACAGACAATTACTGAAGCCCCTTGCTCAATTACAGAAAAAATATACTGATGTGCATCAATCACTGTACCTTTCAGAGCAATAAAAACATCCTTTTTTATCACTTTTCTAGAATCAAAAACAAGCTTATTTATTGACACATCTGTACTACCGTACACAGTCTCAACAGCCACCTTATACAATATGTCTTTTAATTTTTTCACGAAAGCGTCAATTGAATTGTTGTATTTTTTTTAATTTTTTCACCAGCTTTAATAGACTGAAACAAAACCTTGCCTGTTCCTTTAAAAAGGACTTTAATCCCTAAATTCTCTAATAACGCTATAGCATCCATACCATTCATGTTTTTTAAATCAGGTATTGTCTCATAACTTTCTCTTGCCAGCTCATTATAACTTTCAAAATTTTGAGCAATTAATTCAGGGACTTTTTGAAATTTGCTAATACTATCTAATACTGGAGATTTGGTGTAAATTTTATGAGCAATTTTCTCAAATACTGGTGCCGCAACTATATTACCATAATAACCTATATGTTTATTTGGTTTATGGATAACGACAATACAAGAATATTCAGGATCATCAGCAGGAAAATATCCTGCAAAAGAGGATATATATTTTGTATTGCCTGTCCAATATTCCGTTTGACAAGTTCCTGTCTTACCCGCCAACTCATAATTTTTATTGTAAATATTTGTAGCCGTACCATTTTTAACTACATTTTTCATCAAAACCCTTACCTTATCAATCGTTTCTTGAGAACATATTTTAGGATTGATTACTATTTTACCAAACGTTTCAACTACTTTATCTTGTTTTCTTATTTCTTTGATAAATCTCGGTTTTACCATTTCGCCATTGTTAGCCACAGCATTATAAAAAGTTAATGTTTGCAATGGAGTCATTGACACCCCATAACCATGTGTCATCCAAGCCAAAGAAGTTCCATACCACGTGTTTTTATCATTCGGATTTGGTAATTTAGGTTTCCCTTCACCTTTAATTGGGAGATTTAAGGTATTACCTACCTCCATGTCTGTTAAAGCATCAATAAATTTTTGAGGATTTTTACCATAATATTTTTCAATGATTTTAACTACCCCAACATTTGATGACAATTCAAAAACTCGACCTGCAGAAATTTTTCCATAGCCACCTCTATGAGAATCTCTAACTGTTCTATTGTATACTTTATAAGTTCCGTCACCAGTATCAATAACCGTTGATGTATCAATAACCTTATCTTCTAAAGCCACCATCATACTCATCAACTTAAATGTTGAACCAGGTTCATGAGATTCACCAACCGCATAATTCAATCGCTCATAATACTTGCCCTCTTTGTTTCTTCCTAAATTTGAAATGGCTTTTATTTCGCCTGTTTTAGTTTCCATTACCACTACCGTTCCGTGATCAGCTTCAAATTTTTCTAACTGTGCTAACAACGCATGATGTGCAAAA
>JAMONB010000044.1 GCA_027066745.1 Flavobacteriaceae bacterium | reverse complement strand
TATTTTACCTCACCCGAAACTGCAGAAAGGCAGTTTCGACCTCTCCCAAGGAGAGGTGAATCGGAAACCTCGAGGCCTTCTTCCGCCGAAATGGCTACACGAAGGCGTGACAGAGCCTAGAGGAATTCTTTTCGAGTAAATTATAAATCCTTTTTATAACGTTTCAGCATTGCTTCTTGTGATTCTATTTCACCAAGAGTACCCAGTTGATCTTTTAACATTTTACCCATTGTTGGAAAATCTGAGCGGTCAATTTTTGCCTTTTCATTCCATAAATCAGATCTCATTAACGCCTTTGCACAATGAAGAAAAACTTCTTCTATTTTAATAACAATACATGATTTAGGAGGATTACTTTCAGTAGAAAACAGAGTTAACAAACTTAACTCAGTCGAAATATATGCATGACCATTTATTCTTAATGTTTCATCAACTCCTGGAATAAGAAAAAACATTCCTATACGGCCTGTATCAACAATATTTATCAAACTATCTATACGGTTATTTCCTTTAGAATCAGGAATAACAATTTCTTGCTTTCCTAAAATTCTGACAAATCCTGGTTTCCCGCCTCTTGGTGAAGCATCTACTTTTCCGTTTTTATCATAAGTAGAAATAACTACAAAAGGAGATTTCTCTATAAAATGAATACTATGCTTTTCTAAGAACTCCAATTGCTTTGCTTGAGCTCTACCACTTGGTAAATCATATAATTTTCTAAGCTGCTTCTCGTTTTCTATTTTCATATTTCTCCGCTTATTTTTAATTTATCAAAATAATCTTCTATCTGATTCACAATTTGGTCTACATCAGTATTTACAATTTTTGTGGGTTCACCATAGACCAATGTACAATTATGAGGTACAATTAAATTATCGCCTTTAGGCATCGCTTTACCCATTCCTTTCATATAAGCAGGTACAAATTTAACTTTTGGCCGCTGTGACAGCACCAAACCGATTCCTTTTTTTAAAGGTTGCTCTTCTTCAGGTACTCCTCGTGATCCTTCAGGAAAAAGGATTAGTGAAAATCCGTCATCTAATGCTTTTATCATTTTATGGATAGGATCATTTTCTGGATTCTCTTTATCTCTACCTCTCTTAATCAACAATGCATTTATAAAATAAGAACTTAACTTCTCTTTAAATTTAGTTTTACCAAAATGGTCTCCTGCAGCTACAGGTTTTACCTTATGAATAATACTACGTGGTAATGAAGCCATTAAACTCATGGTGTCTAAATGACTATTATGATTGGCGACAATAATAAACTGCTTTTCATCAACTAGAAATTTTGCATTTTTAAATTTAACTCCCACAAAAATCTTTAGAAACCACTTAACAAAAAAACTATAAACTATGAGTAAGATTAACTTTTGCATTCATAAAAAATTTAGAACTAGATTTAACTTTATAACTATATTTTATTCATTCAACTTTACTCAAAAGGTATAGATTTATTTTTTTATTACCTCACCCAAAACTTTCAAAAAAATTTTGACCTCTCCAAAAGAGAGGCTACATCGAAAACATTAAGACACTATCTTGATGAGTTTTTTTAATATGCTATAAAATAAACCATATGAAAAAACACAGGTGCTGTATAGGCTAAAGAATCAATTCTATCTAATACGCCACCATGTCCAGGTATTGAAGTCCCTGTATCTTTGACTCCAATATCTCTTTTTACTGATGATACCACGATATCACCTACAAATCCTGAAAAAGCAATCATAAAACTAACAAACAGAACATGAGGAGTATCTAATGGCGTTAGAAAGGCTAAAAAATAACCGATGGCAGTTGTTGACAATATCCCTCCTATAAAACCTTCCCAAGTTTTATTCGGACTTATTTTAGGAATGATTTTATGCTTACCTAATAATTTTCCCCATGTAAATTGCATCACATCATTTATTTCTGTTAGAAAAACTAAAAATAACAATAAACCTCTACCTCCAGAATTAAAGCCTTCAATATCTGGTAAGGATAGTAAATATGCCATATGGCTCAGTCCGAAAACCGTAAGCATTAATGTCCATTGTAACAACGCCATTGATTTGACAATACCTTCGGTATCTCCTTTTAGCACAAGCCGTAACGGTAGCACTAAAAACATAACTACGGGTATAAAAATAATAAATGTACCATACCAACTTATATATGCTAGATAATATTGAATGGGTATGGAAATAAATGCTAGAAAAATTGCTCTTCGGTCTGACTGTCTAAACCCTAATAAAGAGTATAACTCTCGAAAAGCTACAAATGATAAAAATGCAATTGCAATATATGATATATTAGTATTGACAATAGTTGCAGCTATAAAAATGGAAGCCATAAACCACCATGATTTTGTTCTAGCTTTTAATTCTGTCAAATTAGCCTTTGGTTTTATCTTACCGATAACAAAAAATAAAATGGAAGCAAAAGTCAAAAGCCCAAAAATTAAGGCAACAACAATTAACAAATCATTATTTTCAAAAACTTTTAAATGGAAAATATTTTTCATACCAGTTGTAGTGTTTTTTTAATTCTTACAGTTGTACTTATAACAATCAATATATTTATAATGAGAAAAATCCAAAAAGAATAGGCCCCAAAAGAGACAGAAAAGAAACTTAACAATCCATAAAGTCCAATAACAAAAGCCCGATCACTTTTACCCATGGGACCATCATACTGTCTTTGATTTGAAATCACTTTACCCATAATACCTGCAAATTCATTAATAATACTAAGACAAAGAAACAAGACGATAAGATATAAGTTTTCTCTTTCAAATATAAGTAAGGGAAAAAATATAAATAGATCTGAAATAATGTCTCCTAATTCATTTAATAACTCCCCTTTTTGAGATTGTTGATTGTGAACTCTTGCCATCATACCGTCAAGTGCATTTAATGCCATTCTAATAAATAAACCAATAGGTAAAACCAGAAAGAGCAACCTGTTATTACCTGCAAACCAAAAAGAAATACCAATTAATAATGACAATACAATTGATGTAATTGTGATCTGATTTGCTGTTATACCAGCCTTATGCAACCTATTAAGAACAGGTGTTAAAAGTTGCTGAAATTTTGGTTTTATTTTATAAATTGAAATCATAAACTAGTAAAATATAAGGTGTATAATAGTATCCAAATTAAAATCAAGATTATTTTCTTGTTACTTAAACTCACTTTTTTCAAAATTATTTTTGATACTAGATGGGTAATTACTACTGTAATTATAAATCGCATTGCCCTTGCAGGAATACTTATCAAAATAAATAAAGGGAAGTTTAATGCCAAAACACCAGAATATGATGCGTAAATTTTATAGGGAATCCCTTTAATTGGTCCCATAAATATAGCTGTTAACCCTTCATTTTTTAAAATTTCTTCAACTTCAAGTAAGCGATTTGAATTGATATCAGGTATGAATTCTAAAAATGTAGCGACGTTTATTATAGTATAGCTGCCTAGAACATACATGATTGACCCTCCTACTAATGCACCTAACAATGCAAAACCAATATTTTTAAATCCGTTTTTCAAACTTTCAAGTGAGGCAAAAGACAGCCAAACATCAGGTATTATAAAAAAGAACGTGGCTTCAAATAATGACCATAGAAAAGAAATTAAATATTGATATGGAGCTTTAGGTTGTTGCATTAATTGTTTCTCTTGGTAAATGTAATGATTCAAATTTTAAAAAGAAGAAGCAATATATATTCGCTAGAGACTAGTTTATATCTGCTTTATAGAAAATACAAGATCACTTCACAATTAGAATGTAATACCAATTTAAAATTATAATGTCGTAAAGTAATAATGAATTATTTTTTGCTATCCCGAACCTTCGGGAGAAGGAAAAATTCTTTAGTATAGCCTTAGTTATTGTAAATAATTTTCATGAAAATATAGTGAAAAAGAAGCGTTATTATGCGACATTATAATTTTAAATTGGCATATGACACGATACTTTAATTGTTTTACTACACTTAC
>JAMONB010000043.1 GCA_027066745.1 Flavobacteriaceae bacterium | reverse complement strand
GATGACATTGTTCGGCAAAATTGGGGAATTGCCTTTAAAATGAATTATCGGTTTGATTTTTAGACTCGACTTCATATGATTTTTTGAAAAAATAAAATATTTTAATTGATCCAGAGGATGATTTAATAGAACTTGTAGGTTAATGAGCCGTAATTTGCTTTAACATATTTCAGAAAATTATATGATCCTGTGGATGATTTAATTTTTGAGAAAGATGATGCGGCTGACTTTGTTGCCGTAATTTGCTTTAACATATTTCATAAACTGAATTAATCCTGTGGATTAATTTGGTTTTGAGAAAGTTGATGCGGTTATGATTACTAAGCCGCAATTTAGTTCACGTTAAGATTACTAAGCCGCAATTTAGTTCACGTTAATCTTATCCGTAATTTCTTTTAACATATTTCATAAGCGTAATTTGCTTTAACATAAAATCATTACCGTTCTGAGACAACTGTCTCAGAACTGATTTTATGTAAAATAGCCCGAAAATGGGCTATCCGCAAATTACTCTATAAATGTCCTATAATTTATATTATGTTAAATAGAGTTTTTTAAACTTCTACTAGCCTATATCATTAATTCCCCTATTTTTGCCAAATGTTTAAAGCAAAAATTTCAAATATTGAATTTGTGACCATCATGGCATCGCTTATGGCAATTACTGCTTTGGCCATTGATGCCGTATTGCCTGCTTTAGATATTATTGGTAAAGCCATTGGTGTTGTTGACCCTCAAGACAATCAACTCATCATTATTATGATCTTTTTAGGTTTAGGAATTGGCCCGTTAATTTTTGGACCTATTTCTGATAGTATTGGTCGTAAACCATTGGTTTATGTGGGATTCGGCATATTTATTATAGCCAGCCTGATCTGCGTTTTTTCTGAAACTATTGAAATGATGATTTTTGGTAGAGTATTACAAGGTATCGGACTCTCTTCACCTCGTACCATCAGTATTGCCATGGTTCGTGATACTTATGAAGGCGATTATATGGCTCGAATTATGTCATTTATCACCACCATATTTATTTTAGTCCCTGTCATTGCTCCTGCTATGGGTAAATTTATATTAGACCATTACAATTGGCAAGCCATTTTCTATGTACAACTTATATTTAGTATTTTAGTATCTATCTGGTTTTTTAGGCGACAACCAGAAACCTTACATAAAGAATATAAAAAAAAATGGACATCCTCTATTTTTAAAAACGGATTAATAGAGCTTATTAAACATAAAGAAACCATAGGATATACTATTATTTCAGGGTTTATAATTGGCTCATTTTTAGTGTATTTGAGTACTGCACAGCAAGTGTTTCATGAACAGTATCATCTGGTTGAAGAGTTTCCATTAATCTTTGCTTCTTTGGCAATTACAGTAGGTATTGCAACCTTATCAAATGGCAGTTTAGTCATGCGTTTTGGGATGGAAAAACTGATTACTTGGGCAATAATTGTTTATTTTTTGACTTCCCTCCTATATGTTATTCTCTATTTTAAAACCGACAATCCTAGTGCTGTCATATTGGTGCTATTTTGTGCTGTTCAGTTTTTTTCAATTGGATTTCTTTTTGGGAATTTAAGAGCCATTGCCATGCAGCCTGTAGGTCATATTGCAGGAATCGCTTCTGCCATTACCGGATTTATCTCTACCATGATGTCTATTCCTATTAGTATTTATATTGGTGGATTTGTTAAAACGTCAGTATTACCTATGTTTATTGGTTTTGCAATTTGTAGCTTTATTTCTATAGGCATCCTATATTATATCAAAGGATTAAAAAGAAAAATTTAAGGATTACTATCATTCCGAGAAAATAACCTTAGGGATAATCTCAAAAACAATAATTTCCATTTTAAGGATCAACTACATAAGACTTACTGTTCTAGACTTTTAACTTCTAAAGAAATGAGCTCTCTATTGAAAAATTGAGTATGTATTTCAATGGGATTGCAGCAAACTTCACAGTCCTCAATATAAACTTGACTTATAGAGCTATCGAATAACATTGAAATCTCTTCCCAACAGTGAATACATTGAAAAAAATGTTCTTCCATTTCAGTTTTTCTAATAATCTAATAAAGATTTTAACGCTTCTTCTAGCCTATTTTTACCTAAATATTGCTCTTCCAATTGACCAATAAATGGTATTGGAGTTTCCATACTGGCTACACGCTGTACAGCAGCATCTAAATTTTCAAAACAATTTTCGTGTATCAACGCTGAAAGATCACTTGCTAAGCCTCCAAACAATGAGTCTTCTTGAACAATAAGAACTTTTCCTGTTTTATTGACTGAGGCAAATATTGTTGCTGTATCTAAAGGGTGTAAGCTTCTTAAGTCAATCAAATCAGCAGAAATAGCCGTATTTTTTTCCAGTACTTCTAATGCCCAATGTACCGTAGCTCCAAAAGCGATAATGCTTACCTCCTGCCCTGTTTTTAATACCGCTGCTTTCCCGAAAGGAATGGTATAATAATCTGTTGGCACCTCTTGTCGGATAGTTCTGTACAAGGCTTTATGCTCAAAAAAGAGTACAGGGTTTGGGTCGTTAACAGCCGTTGCCAATAAACCTTTTGCATCATAAGGAAATGCAGGATATACCACTTTCAATCCCGGTGTTTTGGTAAACCAAGCCTCATTGGTTTGACTGTGAAATGGCCCTGCTCCTAGTCCACCACCACAAGGCATTCTAATAACTACATCAGCAGGTTGATTCCATCGATAATATGATTTTGCCAATAGATTTACTATCGGATTAAAACCAGAACTTACAAAATCAGCAAACTGCATTTCTACAACTGATTTTATCCCAGAAATGGATAATCCATAGGCCGCAGCCACAATGGCCGATTCGCAAATGGGTGTATTTCTGATCCGTTTTTTACCAAATTCTTCTACAAAGCCTTCCGTAATTTTAAAAACACCGCCATATTCTGCGATGTCTTGGCCCATGATTACCAAATTGTCATGCTGTTGCATGGACTGTTTTAAACCTTGTGAAATCGCATCTATAAAACGAATATTTTCCGTATTATTTTCTGATTTAACTTCTTGATATTCAAAAGATTTAAACACACCATTTAATTCATTTGTTTTATTAGAAGTTAGCGTTTCTTCATTAAAAGCGAGTTCTAAATTTGTAGTGATATCATTAATAATTTCCGCTCTATAACTCACTTCAATAGCTTTTGTTAAGATATTTTCATTCATCAAAAAGTCTTTGAAATTTTCTATCGGATCTTTCTTAGCCCATTGTTCCATCAGATCTTTCGGAATATATTTTGTACCACTCGCCTCTTCATGACCTCGCATTCTAAAGGTTTTAAACTCTATAAAAATTGGTCTAGGTTCTTTACGAACACTTTCAGCTATTGAAACTACTTTTTGATAGACTTCTAAAATATTATTACCATCAATAATATGACTTTCCATACCATATCCTTTAGCTCTATCTGCTAAATGCTCGCAATTGAACTGCTCAGAAATTGGTGTTGAGAGTCCGTAACCATTATTTTCAACACAGAATAAAACAGGCAAAGACCATACAGAAGCTACATTTAATGCTTCATGAATATCTCCTTCACTTGTACCTCCGTCACCTGTAAACACAGCACAAATTTGATTGTTTTTCTTTAAGAGATTACCTAGAGCTATCCCATCGGCAACTCCAAATTGAGGACCTAAATGAGAAATCATTCCTATAATATTAAACTCTTGCGCTCCAAAATGAAAGCTTCGGTCTCTACCTTTTGTAAATCCGTTTGCTTTGCCTTGCCATTGAGAGAATAAGCGATGTAGCGGAATATTACGTGTTGTAAAAACACCCAAATTTCTATGCATAGGTAGAATGTATTCATCTGCTGCCAAGGCAGAAGTTACACCTACAGCAATTGCTTCTTGCCCTATACCACTAAACCATTTAGAAATTTTTCCTTGTCGGAGTAAAATCAACATCTTTTCCTCTATCAAACGAGGGACTAACATTGCTTTGTAAAGC
>JAMONB010000042.1 GCA_027066745.1 Flavobacteriaceae bacterium | reverse complement strand
TAAAACAATTTTTTAAGCAGACGTTTAATTTTGGTGCGGCACGCCCCATTTTAAATAAACAACATCCTAATACCTCTAAAATGACTTATTGGTTTCCTAGCTTATTTGTTGTGGGATTGGTATGTTCAGTTGTGTTTTTGTTAATGGGATACCCATATTTTTTATGGTTTTATGGTATTTATCTAAGTTTGATTTTTATAGATTCATTCCTCCAAAACAAAAATAGTGTAGTTGCAGGATTAAGCATCATTACCACTCTAGTTCAGTTTCTTGGTTATGGGTTAGGCTTTTTACGATCTAATTTTCGGTTGTTAATGGGGAAATCAATAACGGCTACTTTTCCTAAAATGTTTGATTGATGTTTGTAATACCAAGAAATGTTAATGAAGAATAACACAAAGAGTAAAAAATATAGGTTTATTTTCGTAGGGTTATTATTGTGGATTTTTGCAAGTTTTTTTTTGGAAAAGGGCATTCTAAATATAATGTTCTCAATTGTTTCAATATCTTTTCTAGCCCTAACTATTTATGATTTGATAAAAAATAATCTAATGCTTTCAATGCCAAGTTTAATTGAGGGAATTATTGATGTCATTGGCCTAGTTGCAGTTGTTTCAGGTGTTTTTGTTGAAGTAGATAATTCCAATGCTTTTGTTTATGTTTTATCCTTTGTATGTTAATTTTTATATTTACAAAAAGTACTTTAAAGGAATAATTACATAAATAATATGAGCTAAAATTAACGAAATTGACATCGTATTATTTATGCAAATATCCTTTGACTTTGCATAAACTATGATAGTAGAAAGTTAATAAAAAGATTATTTCTCCGAAAACTTTAGAGCTTCTCTTTCTGAACGATAGCAGAATGTCATTCAGAACGTAGCCTAAGCGAAGTGAAGAATCTCAAAATTAATTTTGGAACCACACCTTAGCTTCTTTAGTAGAGTCTAAAACCTAATTATTAGGTCGTATTTGCTATTCAATAATTTTAGGACTCTTTTCTTTTCACTAAACTCTAAAGCATTAGAATACGATACTAATTATAAAAGATTATTGTAATTTCGCAGTAATAAAACATAGAACTCGAAACAACAATATGCAATACGCAAAAAATATATTAGAAACTATAGGGAATACTCCTTTAGTTCAATTGAATAAAATCACAAATAAGATTAATGCTTTAGTATTGGCTAAGGTAGAAACGTTTAACCCTGGAAATTCTGTAAAAGATAGGATGGCAGTTAAGATGGTTGAAGATGCCGAAGCAGATGGACGTTTAAAACCTGGAGGGACAATTATAGAAGGAACATCTGGTAATACAGGGATGGGACTTGCGTTAGTTGCCATTGTAAAAGGCTATAAATTAATCTGTGTTCTGGGTGACAAACAATCAAAAGAAAAGATGGATATGTTGCGTGCAGTAGGAGCAGAGGTTGTCGTTTGTCCTAATGATGTAGAACCTGAAGATCCACGTTCTTATTATTCAGTTTCTAAACGATTAGCTACTGAAACTCCAAACTCTTGGTATGTCAATCAATATGACAACCCTTCAAATGCTATAGCACATTATGAGCAAACTGGACCAGAAATTTGGAAACAAACTGAAGGTAAAATTACGCATTTTGTGGTTGGTGTAGGTACTGGAGGAACGATCTCTGGAGTCGGAAAATTTTTAAAAGAGAAGAATCCTAATATTAAAATTTGGGGAGTTGATACTTATGGTTCGGTATTTAAGAAATATCATGAAACGGGTATTTTTGATGAGAATGAAATCTATCCTTATATCACAGAAGGAATTGGGGAAGATATCTTACCTAAGAATGTGAATTTTGATGTGATTGATGGCTTTGTAAAAGTAACCGATAAAGATGGAGCAGTTTTTACACGTAAATTGGCTGAAGAAGAAGGTATCTTTGTTGGTAATTCTGCTGGTTCTGCAATCAGTGCAGTATTACAGTTGAAAGAACACTTTAAACCTGATGATGTAGTTGTTGTATTGTTTCACGATCACGGTAGTCGTTATGTTGGTAAAATATTTAATGATGATTGGATGCGTAATAGAGGCTTTTTAGATGAAAAACTAACAGTTGCATTAGATTTGATAAAAGCTCGGATAAACACACCGCTAATTACCGCTAAAACTGAAGAATTAGTTTCGCATGCTATTGAAAGAATGCGTACACATGATATTTCACAAATTCCTGTTGAAGATAGTAATGGTTTTGTTGGTTCTATAGATGAAAGTGATTTGTTTAAATTGTATTTTGAAGATAAAAATATAGCAGATAAACCAATCAAAGAAATTATGCGTAAGGCTTTTCCTGTTGTTAAAAAGGATACATCTATTGATAGAATATCTAATTTAATTGATAAAGACAATAAGGCTGTTTTGATTGATTTAGAAAATGGTAAGTATCAAATTATTACTAAATATGATGTGATTAGTGCCATACGTTAATTTAAAAACTTCAAAAATGAAAACGAAAATTATCAAAATTTCATGTATATATTTCTTGTTGCTAACAAGTTTTAGTTTTGCTCAAAAACTATCTAAAAATGAAAAGAAAATCCTAAAAACTATAGAAGCCAATAATACTGACGCTATTACTTTTTTAAAGGATGTGGTGATAATTAATAGCGGTACCATGAACCATTCAGGTGTTAAAAAAGTGGGAATGATTTTTAAAGAAGCTTATGACAATATTGGATTTAATACCAAATGGATAGACATGTCTGAAGTAAATCGCTCGGGACATTTGTTTGCTGAAATTTCTCCTAAAAAAGTACAAGGTAAAAAGTTGTTGTTAATTGGTCATTTAGATACTGTTTTTGAAGAAAATAGTCCTTTTCAAGAATTTACTATGGTTAACGACAGTATAGCACACGCTCCAGGTGGAAATGATATGAAAGGAGGGGATATAATTATGTTATATGCCCTAAAAGCATTAGCTGAAAATGGATTGCTGAAAAATGCTCAAATAATAGCAGCTTATACTGGAGATGAAGAACATAGTGGTAAGCCTATAAGTATTAGTAGAATAGATTTAGTGGAGGCAGCTAAGAGAAGTGATGTAGCTCTAGGTTTTGAAACTTCAACTGGGTTTAACAATGCAACTGTAGCCAGAAGAGGTTCTTCAGGTTGGAAAGTTAAGGTAAAAGGTAAAAGAGCTCATTCATCAGGTATTTTTAACAAAAATGTAGGTGCAGGAGCTATTTTTGAAATCTCTAGAATCTTGAATGAATTTTATACCAAAGTAAAAGGTGAGGAATATTTAACCTTTAATCCAGGTATGATTTTGGGCGGTACAAACTTAAATTTAAAAGAAGAATTGAGTAAGGGTACTGCTTTTGGAAAAAGTAATGTAGTAGCCCAAACGGCTTATGTTAGTGGAGGTTTGCGTTTTATTTCTGAAGAACAAAAAGAAATAGCAAGAATAAAAATGCGAGAAATTGTTAGTAATAACTTACCACATACTTCAGCTGAAGTTAGTTTTACAGATAGCTACCCTGCTATGGGACCAACCAAAGGAAACAATCAATTATTACAACTTTTAGATAGAGTTAGCAAAGACTTGAATCAAGGTGGAGTAGAAGCTTATGACCCTGGAAAAAGAGGAGCGGCTGACGTTTCTTTTGTAGCGGAATATGTTGATTGCTTAGATGGACTAGGGGCTATGGGTAATGGAGCACACACGCCAAAAGAAACTGTAAATTTGAATACTATTGAAGATTTAACAAAGAGAACAGCCATATTAATTTACAGATTGATAAATCAGAAATAGTTAATGATAAAAGAAGATTTTCTACATCATTTATGGAAATATAAATTATTTTCAACCTTAAAATTACAAACGACACAAACTAAAAATGTTGTAATTGTTACTAGTGGACAACACAATCAAAACTCTGGGCCAGATTTTTTCAATGCACAGCTGAAAATAAACAATCAACTTTGGGCAGGTAATGTAGAGATTCATATCAAATCATCAGATTGGTATGTACATGGTCATGAAAATGATGTAAACTATGATAATGTAATCTTACATGTTGTTTATGAGCATGATGTTGAGGTCTTTAGAAAAGACAATACGGCAATACCTACTCTAGAATTAAAAAACTATATCAATAAAGAGCTATTTAATAATTATAAACAATTGTTTTCTT
Organism: Flavobacteriaceae bacterium; assembly: GCA_027066745.1. GTDB lineage: Bacteria > Bacteroidota > Bacteroidia > Flavobacteriales > Flavobacteriaceae > Aureibaculum. The sequence goes on along the minus strand of JAMONB010000042.1, from coordinate 13,600 downwards.
CAAATCAAAAGTGGATTAATTGCGAACATGATATTTCTACAGTAGATAAATTTAAACTGTCAAATTGGCTAGAAAGATTATATATTGAACGCTTAGAGCAAAAATCTGAGTTTGTAGGACAATTATTAATTGATTCAAAAAATAATTGGGAAGCTGTTTTATTTAAGTTATTAGCTAAAAATTTCGGATTAAAAGTAAATGGTGAAGCATTTTTTAACTTAGCAAGTCAGCTTGATTTTAATATCCTTAGAAAAGAGCAACATAATTTATTCAGCTTAGAAGCTTTACTTTTTGGGCAAGCCAATCTTTTAACTGAAACTATTGAGAGCTCATATTATATTCAATTACAAAAAGAGTATGCGTATTTGAAGTCTAAATACAGGTTGTCTTCAGCTTTAAATATTCCATTTCAATTTTTTAGGTTACGACCCAATAATTTTCCAACCTTACGAATAGCACAGTTGGCAGGTCTTTATCATCGGCAACAAAATCTGTTTTCTAAAATAATTGCAACAAAAGATATAAAAGAATACTATAAGTTATTTAATTTTTCAATGACTACTTTTTGGAAAGAACATTATTCCTTTACAGCACAGTCTAAAAAAAGCGAAAAAAAACTGACCAAATCTTTTGTTGACTTATTATTGATAAATACTATAATTCCATTAAAGTTTATGTATTTAAAAGCTATAGGTAAACTGAATGAAACAGAAATTTTACAACTTATAAGACAATTAAAACCTGAAAAGAACACAATTATAGACAAGTTTCAAAAATTAAATATTTCTTCTGAAAATGCATTAGAGACTCAGGCATTATTGCAATTGAAAAACATGTATTGTTCACATCAAAAATGTTTACAGTGCGTTATAGGGAGTTCTCTTTTGCAAAAGTGATTTATTCTCACCCCAGTATTCAGGGATGCTGTTTTTACTAGTTATAGTGCATTTCAACATAGACTTTGGTGCTATCTTTGTAGTGTTGATTGAAACAAATATAAAGTGAACCCTATCAGATATAAATTATAAGATATCAAATCTATATTGCCATTTAATTTATTTGACGATAGTAGCTAATTTTACATTTGATAAATTAATGCAAAAATCGGATTAATGTTAATAATGACATTAAATTCATTAAATTTGTAAATTAACCCAACTATGAAAAAGATACTACTATACACTATTGTAATTTTTGCACTTTTTTCATGTGCAAAGAAAACAAATAAGACTGTTAAGTCAGAGAATACTATAGCTATTTCAAAAACAGATTTTAAGGCAGGTTTACATCAATATTTTGCTTCAAATCAAGATACAATATTTACATCACCTATTGCCGATATTGATATGGATAGCCTACAATGGGTTAAAGATTTTTATAAAGAAATAAATTACTCTACAGTTTGGATTAATGATTCTATACAACTAAACCAAAACGGAAATAGATTGTTACAACAATTACATCAATCTAAAAATTATGGATTAGACGCTAGATTGTACCCTTTAGATAAATTAAGAGAATTAAGTCTTAAACTTAGTGAAACAGAAGAGGTAGAAAAGAGGTATGCCATAGCTAGTCAAATGGATGTATTATTGTCGTATTTTTATATGGTTCATGGTAAGCATTTAAATTATGGTATTTTAGAGTCTATAGAAAAACACACAACTGTACCTCGTAAATTATTTACAATTAATTTACCTAACTATCTAAAACAAGCTTATGAAGCTGATAGTATTATGGAAAGGCTCTATGATTTACAGCCTAAACATAATGAATATCATAACTTACAAAAAGGTTTAGAGAAGTATTTAACGACAGCATCTTTATCTACAGAAAAGGTTAGTGTAGTCAACTTCAGAAAAGATTCTATAAAATCAAAAGCTCAGGCAAAAAAAGCTTTAATCTTACATCAATATTTGTCTGAAGAAAATAAAGACTCACTTTTTGTTGTTGCTTTAGAAAAATTTCAAAAAGAACATGCTTTAAAACCTGATGGCGTAGTTGGGTCTAATACTGCAAAAGCATTATCTATAAGTCCAAATGAATATTATCAACGATTAGTTGTTGATTTAGAGCGTTGGAGATGGAAAGAAACGTTTAGTCCTACACGTATTTATGTAAACATTCCTTCTTATGAATTGCAATTATTTAAAAATAATAATTTAGTCGATAAGCACATTGTTGTTGTTGGTAGTTATAGAAATCAAACTCCTGAAATGGTTGATTCTTTAACTTATGTTATTTCTTATCCTTATTGGAATGTACCTAGAAAAATTTCTGTAAAAGAAATTTTAGGAAAAATTAAAAGAGATTCAACATATTTATCAAGAAATGGATATGAGATTATGACTAAAGATAGGCAAACTGTTGACCCTACCTCTGTTGATTGGGAGTCTGTCAATAGTAGAAATTTTAATTATCTGATTAGACAAGGCGGAGGTAACTCAAATGCACTTGGGTTGGTTAAATTTATTTTCCCGAATAAAGATGCAATTTATTTACATGACACGCCATCAAAACATTTTTTCAAGAAAGAGAGAAGAGCTTATAGTCACGGCTGTGTAAGAGTGCAAAATGCTTTAAAATTAGCAGAATATTTATTAGATGAAGATGAAAATAAATATGATATTGAAGCTGTAAATTCTTCTATAAAAAAGAAAACAGAAAAATGGATTCGGTTGAATAATAAAGTGTCAATTTACCTTCAATACGTTACAACTGCTGCTGATAATTTAGGTAATATTACTTTTTATGAAGATGTGTATAAATTAGATAAACCTTTAATGAAAGATTTAGCTTTGACTATCAATTAAATCAGGAGAAGATTTTACTAATTTTGATTTAGACAAATATTGATTTTGAGGATAGTAAATAAATAAGCAACTGCCCTCTTTGATTTTATTGATAATTGTCTTATAATCTTTTTTAGGTAATGATGGACAACCATAGCTTCTTCCTAGTCTTCCATTTTTTTTAATGTAATCAGGATTTGTATATTCAGCTTCATGAATTACAACAGCACGTTCTCTCGCTTTATTGTTAGAATATTCTAATCCGTCAATTCGTAAAGAAAGACCATGTTTACCTGTATATGTTTCTGCAGTTTTATAAAAACCTAAACTTGTTTGGTGGCTGTTTACTTTATTAGAAAAATACTTGGCATATTCTGAGCCAGAATTTTTACCATGTGCTACTAAACTTTTATGCTCTAATTTTTGAGTTTCCATATTAATAATGTAAAACCTTTCTGTATTAGCAGAAGCACTCATGTCAATAATAGTAAGGTATTTAGAATTACCCAGTTTATTTTTGTTTTGTAATTTAAGGAAACCTTTTAATGCATATTTAAAAGCCTCAAAATTTAAGTCATTATCATTAATTTTTTGATAAATATCTTCAGAATAAGAAATAAAAGAAGCCTCTGTTTCAAATTTTTTGGTTTCTAGTTTATCTTCAGGTAATACGTCAGAAGCATAAATAGGTGCTATTAGTGTAAGAATAAGAGTTAGGGTTAGTATTTTTTTTAGCATAAGTTTGTTTTCTTTGTTATAAAACACCTAAAGAAGTCTTTTTCCTACCAAAAAATTTTATTCATAATTTTTTCAAGAAAAAGGATGAATAAAAAAATATTAAGCGAGGTAATTTAATTCTCAGTATCGAAAAATATTAACAGAAAAAAACAAAAATTATTGTGTAGAGCTAAGTGAAAATTATAACTTTAACAAATAATAAAGTAAGAAGTAAGTTACTTTTTCTTACCCGTAGTTTTGGTTGCGTATTTCTGTTTATTTAATTCGTCTTGTAATTCTCTTCTTAATTTTTGTTCACGCTCAATTGAACGTGTTCTATAATCATTATATTCACCTTCTATTTCAGCTTTGTCTTTATTGGCTGTAACCGTTATTGTGTTACTGCGTTTAAATTTGCCAATAAAAAACAGGAGTAAACCTGTTAGGATAGCAATAATACTCCATAAGATAGTATTGTAACCAGTCTTGCTTAAAGGAATACCTAAAAATTTTATATTGTCTTTCTCTTCTGTTACTGCAGTTAAATTAACATTAGTAGCTTCTAATTTTGAATTTAATGAGTCAATATTTACTTTTTGGCTGGTTACTATTTTTCTTTCCTCTAAAAGTTTTTCTCTACCTAACTTTAAAGAATCATAAACATTATTTCTAAATTTAAAAAGTTTATTTACTTTTATTGATCTATAATCTTGCCACTTAGGAGATACTTTAAATAAATATTCAAATTGTTCTTGAATTGTTCCTTCATTTAATGATCCTTCAACTTTACTGCTTTGGGCAGAAATGGTAACTGATATAAAGAATAAAGAGAGTAGTATAATTAAAATTTTAGACAATTTCATTTTTTTTAAAAATTTAGAGTTTGATTATTTTAGTTTCCAAAAGTAAAAAATAACTTTTGAACATGAAAGGTAAAAACAAAAAAAGGTTAGTATAATTTTTTATATTTCATAGGGTTAGCATCATGCATTAAATTATAAATACCTTCAAAAATATCATCAACTGATGGCTTAGAGAAATAATCACCATCTGTTCCATAGGCTGGTCTATGGCTTTTTGCTGTTATTGTTAAGGGTTTACTGTCTAAATATTGATAAGCATTTTGTTTATTTAAAATCTCATCTAAAAGATAAGCAGAAGCACCTCCAGGAACATCTTCGTCAATAATAATAAGTCTATTGGTCTTTTTTATGCTTTTAATCACATCATGATTGATATCAAAAGGCAGCAAGGTTTGAGCATCTATAATTTCAATGTTAATAGCAACTTGAAGTAACTCTTTTGAAGCATTTTCTACCAGTTTTAGTGTTGACCCATAAGACACAACAGTAATGTCAACCCCTTCTTTTATAATTTCAACACGACCAATTGGTGTAGTGAACTCACCAAAATTTATAGGTAATTTTTCTTTTAACCTGTAACCATTAAGGTTTTCAATGACTAGTGCGGGTTCATCACTTTTTAATAGTGTATTGTAAAAACCTGCAGCTTTAGTCATGTTTCTAGGGGTTAAAATATAAATTCCTCTAAGTAAATGGATAATGGCTCCCATCGGAGAGCCTGAATGCCAAATTCCTTCTAATCTGTGGCCTCTTGTACGGATAATTAATGGAGCTTTCTGTGTGCCAAATGTTCTATATCGTAATGTAGCTAAATCATCGCTTAATATTTGCATGCCATAAAGTAAATAGTCAACATACTGAATTTCTGCTATGGGTCTTAATCCTCTCATTGCCATTCCTATCCCTTGCCCCATAATTGAAGTTTCTCTAATACCTGTATCTGCAACTCTTAACTTACCATATTTTTTCTGTAAACCTTCTAAGCCTTGATTTACATCTCCAATTTTACCAACATCTTCTCCAAAAATTAATACTTCCTTATGCTGTGATAATATTGAATCAAAATTATTTCTTAAGATAATTCTAGCATCTACAGTTTCAGGGTTGTTTTTATAGATGGGTTTAATTTCTTTTACTGTCACTGCTGAATTTTTATTCTCACTATATAAATGAGCATTGTAGCAAATACTTTGCTCTTTAGTGTAATTATTTATCCAATTAATTAGTGCTGTTTTTTCATCATTATTTTCATCTCTGACATAAATGAGAGATTTTCTTGCAGTAGATAGAATATCTTTTTTAATAGACTCTTTATTATTGGCTAAATCATTTCGTAATTTTATAATAAAAGTTTTATTGACACTTTTATTTGCTAAATTTTCTAACAAAGAAATCACTTCTTTTTGTGAATTTAAAATGCTGGGTAAAAAAGCATCCCATGCAGCACGTTTTGCTATATTGACCTCTTTTTTTGCTTTTTTTTCAATAGCAATAAGCTCTTCCTCATTATCAAAAACTTCTATTATCCAATCTTTCATTTTAGTATTGCAATCATGCTTTACTTCCCATTGTAAGCGTTCTGTAGTTTTATATCTTTCATGTGATCCTGAGGTAGAATGACCTAGAGGTTGTGTCAATTCTTTTACATGAATTAGAACAGGCACATGTTCATTTCTAGCAATTGTTGAAGCTTGAATGTATACATCTACTAATTTAGAATAATCCCATCCGTTAACTACAAATATTTCATAACCATTACTATCTTCAGTACGTTGAAACCCTTTTAAAATTTCTGAGATGCTTTCTTTGGTTGTTTGTTGTTTTGCATGGACTGAAATTCCATACTCATCATCCCAAACACTAATAACCATTGGAATTTGCAACACTCCAGCAGCATTAATTGCTTCAAAAAAATGCCCTTCAGAAGTACTGGCATTACCAATTGTACCCCAAGCTATTTCATTGCCATTGTCAGAAAAGTGACTAGATTCTTTTAAGTTTTTAACGTTTCTATAAATTTTAGAGGCTTGAGCCAAACCTAATAAGCGAGGCATTTGACCTGCAGTGGGTGAAATATCAGCACTTACATTTTTTTGCTTCATTTGGTTTTTCCAACTGCCATCACTGTTTAGAGTATGTGTTGTGAAATGACCTCCCATTTGTCTTCCTGCTGAGAAAGGATCTGCATTTATATCTGTATGTGCATACATACCAGCAAAGAGTTGTTGAGGTGTTAACTCACCAATAGCCATCATGAAAGTCTGATCTCTATAATAACCAGAACGCCAATCACCATTTTTAAAAGCTTTGGCTAATGCAAGTTGAGGTACTTCTTTACCATCACCAAAAATTCCAAATTTTGCTTTGCCAGTAAGCACTTCTCGTCTGCCTAATAGACTGCATTCTCTACTAGTAACAGCAATTCTGTAATCTTCTAAGATTTCTTTTTTAAACTCTTGATAAGATAGTTTATGTGCTGCTGCTAATAATTTTTCTGCCATTTATGCCTTTAGTTAGTAGATTTACAAAAATACAATTTTCAGTGCAGAAAAAAAAAGTTAAGAAGACTTCAATTTAGATTTTTAATAAAAACCTCTTTTTACAAAACTGTAAATCCTTTTCAAGTCTATTGTGAGTACAAATCTAATTTTAGAGCTATAATGAGGTTGTTCTATTTCAAAGCCTAAGCTAGATTGTACGGGGAAGTAAACTTCTAGAAAATTATGAATAAAATTTAATCGAATACCACTATCATATTTAAAAAGAGCTGTTGCATTTCTATTTTTATAATACCCTGCATCAGCATAGGCTTCAACCCATTTCCAAATACTGATACTCCCATTTGTACTCAACATCCATTGATTGGCATACGGATTTGTGAATTTTGTTTTAAAACCACCCTCAGAAATGATAATTTGTTGACTTAAAAATCCCGACTGTTCAGACCTACCTAAATAGTTATAATCAAATAAGTAATCTGTAGACCTGTCTAATGCAAAATTAAAGTAGGTGCTAGAAGTGTTATTATGTAAAAAGGTACCCAAAAACACTCTAAAATCATATTGTCTATTTTTATCAGTAAGTTTTCTATATCTGAAAATTGCACTTAATTTACTGAATTTTTCACCCAATTGAAAATCGAAGGTATACCTCAAATCGTTAATTATATTAGGTTTTGAAGCCGTATACTTCAAATTAAAAATGCCATATTTATCAGATTCATGTGTTGGTGTATTAGCTTCTGTTTCTTTTTCTATAAATACATATCTAGAAAATAATGATCTACTACCAACATCACGTAAACTTTTGCGTTTAAACTCAATGCCAAAAAAGGGACTTAAACTTTTATATGATAAATTTGGAGCGTAATGAAAAAGACTACCGCCAATACCAGCTCTAACTTTGTATATTGGTGTGTTTTCTGGTAAATGTTGAAATAAAAGAGAAAAACTACCTGTTAAGTTTTTACTTGCAGTACTATAAGTAGGTGTGATTTTATAAATCCATTTCTTTTTAAATAGCGTTTTATTGGTTAATTTAACACCTAGTATTAAGCCATCATAATAGTTGTAATCATATTCTAAATTGTAAAAAACTTGATTGTAATATGGGTTGTCAATGTCTTTTAAAAAACGCCCTAAAATAGGTCTGTTGAGTAAACTTGGGTTCAAATTTTTCCAATTATTATTTAGATTTAATTCAGGGTAGATGTTTTCATAATTTAATGAAAGACGGTCAAAATTTCCTTTGGCAATGGTAATAGTTGAGGTGCTATCTATTTCTGTTAGCCATTTTCTAAATTGTATTTTTTTATCTTTTATACCATATAAAGCAATAGGAACAGTAATGTTTCTTTTATTTTTAATAGTAATTTTAATTGAATCACTAGTTTTTACTATCTTTTTTATGGTATAGTCAATTTTTTTCTTTGATTGAAGATAGTCTCCAAAAAACCAATTTAAATTTTTATCAGTTTTTTGAGTAATTAGTTTTCTAAATAAATTACTAGTTGTTTTTTTTAATAAACTTTTACCGTAAAATTGTTGTATGCTTTTAAAGACAATACTGTCAGATAGGTATTCATCTAGGTAGTGTAAACCTATGCCTGCTTTATATTTGTTTACAATTTTTCTATTAAAGTTAGAAAGAGAGTCTGCTTGAGTGGTTAGTGCTTGGTCGTAATTTTTACGTGTAGCAAATTGATATACAAAAGGGTATTTGTCATTGAATTTTAATTGAGCTATGGTATAGCTTCTTACACCCCATACTTTTGAAATATTACCCATAGCTTTTACTTCAGGATAATATTGCTCAACATATTTCATCATTAAAAAACTTTGAATACCATCAATAATCCAAGTCTCTTTTCTTCGGTTAACGATAATGGTTTTTTCTAAATAGTTTCTAGTTAAAGCTTTAAACATTTTAATGTCCCATTCAAAAGCCTTACTAAAAGGATTAAACAATTTGGGTAGTTGATTCAGTCCGTAAATAGGATTTTTATCATAAGAAATTTTATTAACCAAAAGTTTGTCAAAGGGGTATTTACCTAAATGTTTTTCAATAAAATTTAATTCTCTATTAATAATATTAGTCTTTAGATTATGGTTTAATTCTGTATTATTAATATTGGTAACGATTTGTGGTGTAGTCTTAAATGTTATAAAATCATCTATTACATTCAAATTTAATTCAATATCTGTTCTGTTTTTTCCTGTTAGATGATGTACACTGAATGGTGGATTTGTAGTTTTGGTATGTGTTAAATCGGTATTGATATGCATGCCTTGTGGGAGGGCTATTTTTATGTTATAATCTGATGGAGAAATATAAAGATCATCCATATTTAAATTGCTCATTGTTTGCCATTCTATATCAAAAACTACAGGTGTAATGTACCAAAACCTTAAATTATAAGTGTTTGTTTTCTTGCCATATCCTGTAAAAGTGTCAGCAGGTATTTTGACGATGTAATCAAATAATATAACAATAGAATCTGTAGCAGCAATAGGTTTGTCTAGTACAACCCCTATAATGTCAGGTGATTGACTATTGACAAACCATTGATTAGACGTGTGATTATTTGATATTTTCTTAATACTACTACTGCCTCTATGTATAGCTTTAGAAAAATACAAACTTTTATCATAATTTTCAATCAATCTTTTTGATAGTGGAGTTTTTCTGTCTTTATAAGCCGCTGACCAATTATGAAAATAAAGAGTATCAAGATTTAATCTTGAAGTGTTATAATAAACAATTTTTTGTTGAATTTGTAGTTCATTGTTTTTATAATCAAGTCTCGCATCAATGCTTATCGAATTATTTTGAGATTGACAGGCAAGAGCATAAAAAAAACACACGACTACATTAAATTTATTCATACCAAACTTATTGTTTTATAAATTTTAATGCTGAGTTTGCGTTTTGTAGCTTTATATAATAGACACCAGCAGGTAAATAAGTTACGTCTATGGTCTTGTTGTTTTTGTCTAAAATGATGGTTTTAATTTTTTGCCCCATACTATTATATACATCCATCTTGTAGTTTATAATACTAGAATCAATAATTAATCTAATATTATCAGAAATTAGATTTCCAGTTGCAAATTGGATATAGCTTTTTGTAAAGTTATTCTCACCAACACTTAAAGCTTGACTCGTTTCTAATTGTAATACTACAGGTAGATGGTCGCTCATATTATATAAAGCATCTCTGACAGATGTATTGTATTCAGTACCATTACAGGTTGGGTCATTGATACTTTTATTATAACAGTTGCCATTATTCCCATAAGCTTTATAGCTGTTAGTAACATATTTTAAAATACTACTATTTTCTAGATTTTTTGATATTAAAATAAAATCAAATCGATCATCTAAATCACCTCCAGCTCCAAAGCCATCAAAAGCAACATTAGATTTTCTGGTAGATTGTGTGTGGATGTCTTGAAAATTTGAATTTAAATGCCATTTTCCTGGTCTATTAATAGGGTCTTTTAGAACAATAGCATTTGTAGGGTCTAGTAATTCTTGATAAGCATCTTCCTGTGCTGTATAGAGATTGAAATCACCAGCAATCATCACAAAGTGATTAGAAGGAATGGTTGCTAATGTACTGGTGAAATCTAATACCATATTCAATCTTTTTTGTTCATTTGTAGAACCTTGACTAGATTTTAAATGAGCAACAAACACGTCTAAATATACAGGAGTGCTTACAGTCGTATTTAATTTAAAGAGGTAATGATTGATATCTCTTATGCCTGTGTTAATTAAATCTTGATTTTCTAAAATCAATTTTTTTGAATTGTAAAAAACCAATTGCTGTAAGTCAGTTTGTGAATTTGATTGATTTGAAACAAAATTGGCTTTTAAATAACGATTGTCTGAAGTCTGTAGTGAAGTGTTTAAAATAGCCGTTGCACCTTCTTCTGATTTCAATTCACAAACCATAAAAAGATCAGGATTGTAATCATCTACTATAGTTTTTAAAATAGTTGACCTGTTTGATGGCGGTGCATCAGGAAATTCTAATAGATTGTAAAACATAACATTAATAGTCTCTTGTGCATTTACGGCATATAGAAAACCAATAAAAAATAAATATGTTAAAATGATGTTCTTCACTTATAATAAGTTATGGGTGGCTAATTTAGCATAATATTATTACCTCTTCAAGTATTGATTACAAAATGATTTTATCATAGATAATTTAATCGAAAAGAATTCCTCTAGGCTCTGTCACGCCTTCATGTAGCCATTTCGGCGAAAGAAGGTCTCAAGGTTTTTGATTCACCTCTCCCAAGGAGAGGGCGAAACTGCAGAAAGGCAGTTTCGGTTGAGGTAAAATACCAAATTTCTATTTTGACCCTAAGGTCAAAGCTTGTGCCCAGCTTGACTGTGTATGAAACCAGCGAAATACCTCTATGGCTTGCCTTGGGGATAGTTGGTTTCAAGAATTTTTTAATAGAAAGGTTCATGGTAATGAATGAGGTAATTCAAAAAATCAATAGGTATATTGGTTTTGGATAATTTATTATTATGAATAGTATTTAAGATACTTGTTAACATTTACATGTATTTGTCAACAGTTTTGTTATTTTTTTAACTTTATTTTCTAAATTCGTTAAGGAATTAAATTGTTATGTCGCTAAGTCTATGAAATCAAAATCAACAAATCATTTTTCATTTATTCTTTCAGTTCGTCTTGTATAAGATGATATTTTCTTCATATTAATTTTTATTCTGACAGTTATTTTAATCAAAAAAACGGTTTTTTTTGCATTGCAATTAACTAATATTTTTTAATGAACTAAATAATAGAAACATAAAACCCCAAGTTATAGAAAACGTTTGAGAGCATTACTATAACTGGGGCAGCATCATAATTAACTAATAATTACAAGTAAAAATCAATTAACATGACAAATTTTTTTACAAATGTTTTGTGTTCTTTTTTTATAGAAAAGAAGCGTAGCAAACATAACAATTTTAATAAAGAATTACTATTTAAATTTAAGTTTTTTAATAGTAAAAAAACTTTTTTAACATTTATTTTAATAGCAGGTTTAGGGTTGTTTAATGCAAATCTAGCTTCTGCTCAATGTAATGCGACTCTGATTCATGGGGCAGATGATAACGGAACAAGTGGTATTGGTATTTCAACTTGGATTTCCAATGGAGATGGTACATTTGATTTAAATGAAATAGCATTTGATGGTTTTGATAGAGATGGAACTGGTTCAGAAGTGTTTGGAACAGATGCAAGCTCTGCAACATATTTTGCAGACATTAATAATGATACCTATTTGGATATTATTCATGTAACTGAAGATGATAACAATTCTATTCATGTTTGGTTGAATAATGGAAATAATACTTTTCAGACAACAGCCATAAGTACTACAAGTATGGAAGATGGTACTAGTAGAGGCTTTGCTGGGGAAGGGTCAGGAGAACAAGGGTGGCTTAAAGATGCTAATAATGATGGAGATTTAGATTACCTCTTTTCTGGTGATGATAACAAAATTCATGTATATCTTGGTAATGGAGATGGTACTTTTGTTACGACAAAAATTTCGACAAGCTTAACAGGTGCTACTAGCTATAGAACTAGTGGAGTGAATGGCAATCAAAACTTCTTTATGGAAGATGTCAATGGCGATGGCTCTGCAGATTTGATTGGTGCAGTTGATAGAAACAATGGTCGCATACAGGTATGGCTTGGTAATGGCGATGGAACTTTTGCAACAACGACCCATTTTGATGCCTCAATTCAAGATACTGGTAGCACTAACTCAACTGGTTCTGCAGATAATGAATACTCTGCAATTGCAGATGTAAATAATGATGGGTATCCAGATTATATTCACGCCGAAAGTGCAAATGGGAATAGAGACATTTGGGTGTTTTTAAACGATCAAACAGGACAATTTACACTTACAGGCATTCGTACAACAGTCACTAGTTCTCCTCCAGCGGGTAATGGCTATTTTGCCAATTATACTAATGCAGAACAATCTTTTTTCTTTGATGTAACCAATGATGGTAATATTGACTTTGTTACAACTAACGATAATACTGGAGACGCGGGTATTTCTGTGTATACAGGTGATGGTGCAGGAAATTTTGCACTTACTCCTATTAACACTATTGTCCCTGCTAATTTTGCAGTAGGTGTTAGTGGTTCACAAACTACAGCTGTAGGATGTGGTGTAATGTTTAGGCAAGAAATTTGTAGTAATGGTATTGATGATGATGGTGATGGTTTAACAGATTGTGCAGATGGTTCTTGTTTAGGAGATCTAGCTTGTGATCCAGCTCCAGCTCCTGTGGCTTGCAATCAAGCTGCTGCTTTTATTCACGGTTCTGATACAGATGGCACAAGTGATTTGGGACTTTCTATTTGGATATCTAATGGAGATGGTACTTTTGATACAGAACAAATTGGTTATGCTGGTTTTGATCGTGAAGGAGTTGGAAGTGCAATGTTTGGGAACGATGTTTCTTCTGCGACCTATTTTGGCGATGTTAATAATGATAATTATGTGGACATTGTCCATGTAACAGAAGATAATAATAATACTATTTATGTTTACTTAGCAAATGGGGATAATACCTTTAGTTACGATGCCATCGTAACTACAAATATGGCTGATATTTCAGATGGAACCAAATTTGCAGGAGAATCAGGTAGTGAACAAGGTTGGTTGGCAGATGTAAACG
>JAMONB010000041.1 GCA_027066745.1 Flavobacteriaceae bacterium | reverse complement strand
TTCTTTTTTTTTTTTCTTTTTTTTCTAGCTTTAGAAGGAGCTTCAAAAACAGAATCAACCGAATTTTCTGCTTTTTCAACTGACTTTTCTGCTGTTTTTCTAATTACTGCTTCTTCTACTTCTTCTGAAACTCTTTTCTCTAGTTTCTTCCAAAATTGAGCTTGAGTGCTTTGAATTCCGATTCCTACAAATAAGAAGAATAGCACTACTATATTTTTTTTAGATATAATTGTTTTCATTGTCTGTTGTTTTTTACATAATGGCTGTATGCAACCTTAGGTGATTATTTCACTTTTAGTATCTTAAAAATTAGAATTGTTAACATTAAAACTTTCCTGTTTGTTTTCTACTCACTAAAAGACAGTAACAAGACTTATAATAATTTGCATAACTTTACCCAATGAAGTATAACTTGAATAACATGCTATTTCCTGTTATACAAGATTCATAACAAAGCATACATTAATAATAACTGACGGTATATTTTATTTATGCTAAGATGCATAAATACTTATTTTTATATTTTAAAATAGGAGAAATGATTAGAGTAATACTTGTTGATGATGAACTTACTGCCATAAAAAGCTTAAAATGGGAAATTGAGCATTTTTGTTCAGATATTGAGGTAGTCGATTGTTTTACTGACCCAATTGAAGCAATTTCTGCAATTAATTATATTAAACCCGATTGTGTATTTTTAGATATTGAAATGCCAGAAATGGATGGTTTTCAACTATTAAATGAATTAAAATATAAAGATTTTGATTTAATTATTACTACTGCTTATGATTCATATGCCTTAAAAGCTTTTAAAGAAAGTGCTATTGATTATTTATTAAAACCTGTAGACTCTGACGATTTAATTAAAGCGGTTTCAAAAATAAAAGTTAATAAAAACCAAAATGTATTAGGAAGAGAGTTGCAAGGTGTATTACAAAACTTATCTTTAGAAAATACAACTCATAAAATTGCTATTCCTTTAGCAGGAAAAACTCTATTTGTATATCCTGATGATATCATTTATTGTAAATCTGATGGAAATTATACTACTATCTATTTTAAAGATTCTACCAAAGAAATGCTCTCTAAAAAAATTAAAGAAGTAGAACACATCATTAATAATTCCTCTTTTTTTAGAGTCCATAATTCTTATGTTGTCAATACTAATTATATAAAAGAATATATAAAAAGTGATGGACAATATTTGATTTTAGAAAATGGTGTTTCTATTCCTATTGCTCGCTCTAAAAAAAATGCTTTATTAAATATATTAAACCATTAGTTTTTATGAATGATTGAGTCTGTGGGATACCTTTTAGCACACCCACAACTTAGCAAGGATAGATTAAGTAATTTTGTAAAAAAATCAAAAGGATTATTTAATTACTTTTACAGACTTAACGATTGTTAAAATAACACCATTAGAACTCTTATTATTTTGAAAATCTCTTTATTGTAACTTTTATATATGTTTAATAATTTTAACTTTGAGGATTTTACCATTCTATTCTCTGGCTTTCTATTAACACTTTCTATTTATCATTTTTTACTCTATTTTCAACATAAAGATCGTGTTTACCTATTTTATAGTTTATATACTTTTTTAATTTTTACTTCAAGTTATCCAAATACTGAAACATCATTTTTTAATGATGCCACTTTAAACCCAGACCCTTATTTACATTTTTTAATTATCCCCAGAGAATGGATATACAATACAATGTACCTTGTTTTTGCTAAAGCTTTAGTTGAATTCAATATTTATAAACCAAAAATAAATAAATTTCTAAATGTCAGTCTTATTATTCTTTCTACTGTCTTAGTTCTATCTATGTTGGTTGCCTATTTTACTGGTAAAACAACATTGGTGGGTACTATTTATGCTTATTTCTTTTCTTCTACAATTGGTATACTTGCTTTATTTAGTCTATATGTTCTTTATACGATGAATACTGGATTAAAATATTATGTATTAATAGGGTCTTTTATTTATCTAATATTAGCTGAAAGTGCCTTTTATTTGACAAATAATGAACAAAAAGCAACCATAATTTTTTATACAGGAATCATTATTGAAAATATCTTATTTTCATTGGCTTTAGGTTATAAACAGAAAATGATATTACAAGAAAAAAATGATTCGCAACAGAAACTAATATTACAATTTCAAGAGAATGAAAAATTGCGGTTAAAAGTTCATAGTCAGTTACAAAAAGATGTAAAATTACTTAATGAACAAGCTAAAATTAATAAACTTGAAAAAGCAAAAGTAAAATCTGATAAAGAACTTTTAGAATTAAAAATATCCTCTTTACAAAGTCAAATGAATCCTCATTTTATTTTTAATTCCCTCAATGCAATAAAATTATATATTATTGATAATGAAAAAGAAAATGCTGTTTATTATTTAAACAAATTTTCAAAACTTATTCGTAAAATTCTTGCATCTGCTCGCGAGAAAGAAAATACACTAGCAGAAGAAATAGAGACTTTAAAATTATATCTTGAAATTGAAAATATCAGGTTTCATAATGAAATTGAATCCTCTTTTTCTATTGATAAAAAACTAAACCTAAATACTTTAAAAATTCCCACATTAATCTTACAGCCATTTATAGAAAATTCTATTTGGCACGGGCTTTCATCAAAAAAAGGATCTAAAAAAATTACTATTCTCTTCGAAAAAGAAGCGAATTCCTTTTTGAAAATTACTATTGATGATAATGGAATTGGCAGAAAAAAATCTTCTGAAATTAAAAATAACAAAATACACCAAAAAGAATCTATTGGCATTAAACTAACTGAAGAACGATTAAGTAATTTTACTAAAGATCTTCAATTAAATTACACCTTAGAATATATAGATTTATATGATGTCAATAATAACGCAAAAGGAACTAAAGTCTTTCTTAAAATACCATTATATTAATTCACTCTTTATTTCAAACACATAAATTTATTTTTCATTAAATTTGTATGTTGCCTCATTAACACCAATGAAAAAAAACGATATAAAAATATTAGTATTAAGCAATCCTAAAGAAATAAGCCTCCTTTATTATGCCAATAGAGATTCTTTTTTAAATTTTGGAAAAAAATACGGATTGGATTATGATGATTTGACAGATATCTATCAAGAAGCATTTATAGCCCTTAGAAAACATGCCATTTCTGGAAAGTTAGATACCGTTAAGAGTTCTTTAAAAACGTACCTTTTCGGCATTGGCAAATTTATGATTTATGACTTGTTAAAGAAACAACATAAAACAACATCTTATGAACCCTCACTTCATATTTCAGATGAAGTTTATGAGCCTATCCCTTTTGAAAATACGACAGAAGAACTAACTATTGAACAGCGTTTATTACGTAAATTTTTTAAAAAAATAGGAAAAAAGTGTCAAGAAATGTTAACATTGTTTTATACTAGGGGACTAAGTATTGATGAGATAGTAGAATTTACAGGTTACACCAGTAATAGTGTAGTAAGAAGTCAAAAATCTCGATGTATAAAAACCCTAAAAGAAATGATTAAATCGTAGTGTATGGAGCATGAAGAATTAATTGAAAAATATTTACAAAACAAACTCTCTTCTGAAGAAGAACTAAAGTTTGATAGATTACTTAAAAACAACCTTGGTTTTAAGGATGAAGTAATGCTACAATCAAACTTGAAAAGAGTTATTGAGCATGAAGATGATGTGAATTTCAGAAATCTAATTACAGATATAGAAGAACAAGTAAAAAACCCAAAACAAAAAGTGAACTATACTAAATGGTTAGTTGCAGCAAGTATTGCTCTAATATTTGGGTTGACCTACTTTTTCAATATGAATCAAAAAGTGTCAACCGATGAACTTTTTGCTCAAAATTTTGAACCCTATCGAAATGTAGTTGCTCCTGTAATTAGAGGTGATAATGGTAATCAAGAAGATGAAAAAACACAAGCATTTTTAGCTTACGAAAAAGGAGAATATGAAACTGCTATTACTCTTTTTACAAAGTTATATAAAAGTACC
>JAMONB010000040.1 GCA_027066745.1 Flavobacteriaceae bacterium | reverse complement strand
AAATTTGTATAACGCACTTTGATAAACTCTCTATCTAAATCTACCTTTTGACTGTAAGAAGATACCACTGCAAAATTCAGTAGAAGTACTAGGATAAAATTTTTCATTTTTGGGTTGATTGATGTTTCTTAAAAGAAACGAAAAAAAGATGAGGATATTTGATGTGGTAAGGGAAAGTGATGGTAAAAACACCAACAGTGGCTTCAAATTTTATTGCTAAAATGGTTCTCGACACAAAAACCTTATCTTTTTGTCTGTGTCATATTATCAGCAACTACAATTATATAATTAGCAATTGTAGTTTTTTCCTCATCTGTCATATCATTCCATTCAGATTTCATTACTGTAGTAATAGACTTTATTATTAGACCAGGTTGAATTTTATTAATCCACCAAATTATACCTTGTTTATAGTTTGAATGGTATGATCCTTCAAAATGAAATAAGAAATCACCTGAATTAAAATTCTTAAGTGAGAAATGAGCCATTGTTGCATCTTTAGCTGCCTGAGCTGTTTGTATATTTAACATGTTTGGTGGTATATGACCACCCATTTTGTCACCCATTTCAGCATAAGCCTTTACTGTTGGATCAAAATATTTTTCTAAATCTGGGCCAATCATTGCAAGTGCTTCTGGGCTTAATTCTTTTAAAGCATCCATCCCTTTTTCATTTATCATAGCCGCATACCTTCTAGGAATATTTGTTGCTATAAAACGTAAATTATTTTCTTTTGCATATTCAACTAAAGGCTTATAATCCGTTTTATAATTACCCCACATTTGAGTTATTTCAGGAATCATTTTTTTTTCAGGATACAAACCTTTTAAATATTCATCTAAAACTAACTGGTTTCCGTTTTCAAACATTTCAGCTCCAAAGAATAGTTTATTTCCTTTAATTTCGAAAAAGCTTTTACTCATCTCAAATTGTAACCAATGTGAAATGGGATTGGTATGATATTCCCCAAAAAAAACCATGTCGCCTTTTGCGAGATCTTTAATCATTTTATCATATTTAACAACTTTTCCATTATTCTTAAATAATTGGTATGCTGGTTTATTTTGAGCTGTTGTTAAACTCACAAAAGATATTAATAAAAAACCTATTAGTTTGAAACGTTTCATTTATTATATTTTAATTAAGTATGGTTAAAATAATCAGATAATTTATCATATTACCTCCACAAACAAACCTTCATCAGTTTTAGTAACAGAAGCTAACTTGTTTTTGGTTAACCCTTTGATGGTTTTGTCCCATTTTTTATTAGACAACCCTGATTGTGTTTTTAATTCACCCAAGATTATTTTTTCTTCTTTTTGAAGTATTGCCAATACTGCTTTTTCATCATCATTTAATTTTATTGCCTGTGCGGCTCGCACCTCTGGTCGCATTTGAGGGAAAAATAATACTTCTTGAATGGATTGATTGTTCGTTAAAAACATAATCAATCTATCCATACCAATTCCTAAACCAGAAGTTGGTGGCATACCATATTCTAAAGCTCGTAAAAAATCATAATCAATGAATTCTGTAGCTTCATCATCACCTTTTTGAGCCAGTTTTAACTGATGCTCAAAACGTTCACGTTGGTCAATGGGGTCATTCAATTCAGAATATGCATTGGCAACCTCTTTACCACAAACCATTAATTCAAAACGCTCTGTCAACTCTGGGTTCTCTCTATGTTCCTTACACAACGGACTCATCTCCTTAGGATAATCTGTAATATAAGTAGGTTGTATATAATTACCTTCACATTTTTCTCCAAAAATTTCATCAATCAACTTACCTTTACCCATGGTTTTATCAACATCAATCCCCATGCCTTTGGCAGCTTCAAATAGTTCTTCTTCTGTTTTACCTGTAATATCAAAACCTGTAAATTCTTTAATAGAATCGGTCATGGTTATTCGTTTATATGGAGCTTTAAAATCAATTTTATGCTCTCCAAAAACAGCTTCTGAAGTTCCGTTAACTGCAATTGCACAATATTCTAATAGTTTTTCAACAAACTCCATCATCCAATTGTAATCTTTATAAGCCACATAAATTTCCATGGCAGTAAATTCAGGGTTGTGAGTTCTGTCCATCCCTTCATTACGGAAATTCTTAGAAAATTCATAGACACCTTCAAAACCACCAACTATCAATCTTTTCAAATATAATTCATTGGCAATACGCATATACAAAGGTATGTCTAAGCTATTGTGATGTGTAATAAATGGTCTTGCTGCAGCTCCTCCAGGTATCGGTTGTAAAATTGGTGTTTCTACTTCAAAATAACCAGCATCATTAAAAAATTGACGCATGGCATTAAACAATTTTGTCCGTTTTACAAAGACTTCTTTTACATGAGGGTTTACTACCAAATCAGTATAACGTTGGCGATAACGCAATTCAGGATCTGTAAAAGCATCATATATTACACCGTCTTTTTCTTTTGGTAATGGCAAAGGTTTTAAAGCTTTACTCAATAATTTAAAATTTTTAACTCGTATTGTTTTTTCACCAACCTTAGTCGTAAACAACTCGCCTTCAATACCCAAAAAATCTCCTAAATCAATTAATTTTTTAAAAACATCATTGTACAGTGTTTTATCTTCACCTTCACATATTTCATCTCTATTAAAATAGATTTGTACTCTACCCTCTCCATCTTGCAATTGTGCAAAAGATGCTTTTCCCTGAATGGAACGAGACATTAAACGACCAGCAACAATCACTTTTTTTGTCTCTTCATAATCATCCTTCACCTGCTTCGAAGTAAAGTTTACAGGGAATAAATCTGCTGGATATGGATTAATACCCAACTCACGTAATTTACTTAGTTTTTCTCTTCTTATGATTTCTTGCTCAGAAAGTTGCATCATTATTATTTTTATTAGCTCGCAAAGATACTATATTTTAGAGAAAAAAAGATGTAACAAAATTGTCAAAAACATGTCATATTGATAGATATAATTCTACTATCTTTGTAAATTAAATTAACATGGGGTGTTTTAGAGTATTGTTATGTATTATTTGTCCGCCTTTTGCCGTAATTGACAAAGGCTGTGGTTCTGTTATTATTGTTTTGATTTTAACTGTTCTAGGATGGATACCTGGCGTATTGGCAGCATTAATTATTTTGAATAACCCTAAAAAATAATCTTATGAAAACAAAAACTTTATTTCTTTTTATTGGAGTTCTACTACTACTCACAAGCTGTATGTTTACTGAAGAAATATATATAAACAAAAATGGTAGTGGTAACTATGCCTTTAAAATGGATATGAGTGAAATGTTAGCTTCTATGGGAGGTGAAACAATAAAAGATTCTCTACAAAAACCTAAAGTACTTGATACTATTATTTTTTTTAAAGACCTTATCAATAAGAGTAAAGATAGTATTGCTAAACTTTCTGTAGAAGATCAGCAGCTTATCAATGAGTTAAAAGGTTTAAAATTACATATGCTGGTTAATGAAGAAAAAAAACAAATGCTTCTTGATTTTAATTTAGATTTTAAAAATTTAGCTGAATTAAAAAATATTCAAAAAAAAATAAATAAAGCTCAAGCACTAAACGATAAAAAAAACAACTCTGAAAAAGACATTACATTTAATGCAGATGTAACATATTCTCTAGATAAAAATGTGTTTTCTAGAAATGTACAATTGAAAAAATTATCAACAGGAGAATTAGAAAAACATAAAAAATCTACTTCTAATCTAGAAGGTACTTATCAACTGATTTATCATTTTGAAAAGGATATTAAAAGTGTATCATATAAGTTTGCACAAATTAGTGCAGACAAAAGAACAATGACCATTGAAGTTGACATGGATACATTGATAAAAAACCCAAAGTTACTTGAGTTTAAAGTAAAATTAAAATAAAAGTCTCACACCACCTAGCCCTAGAAAATTATGAAGATTAAAAACCTGTTTATTATATTTACTGCTACTTTATTTTTAACCAGTTGTGAAATTGTTCAAGAAATTAAATTTAATGAAGATGGTAGCGGAAAATATTCTCTTGGT
>JAMONB010000039.1 GCA_027066745.1 Flavobacteriaceae bacterium | reverse complement strand
AAATGAGTAGTACATGGGTAAAACAATAACTTTTAAAATAAATTCTTTTGTAAGTGATACAATTTATATTTTAATCGGAATTATTTCAGCAAGTTTTGGTTTGAAAGGGTTTTTACTACCGAATTCATTTATTGATGGAGGTGTAATGGGTATTTCTTTATTAATATCAGAAATAACAAATACGCCTCTATCAATTCTTATTGTTGTTATAAATTTACCATTTCTTATTCTTGGATTTTCTCAAATAGGAAAACAATTCGTTATTAAAAGTATTATTGCCATTATTGGTCTGGCATTAATCATTCATTTTATTCCTTTTATTTTAATTACTTCAGATAAATTACTTATTGCTGTTTTTGGTGGATTTTTTTTAGGAGCAGGAATTGGAATGGCAATTAGAGGAGGAGCAGTATTAGACGGAACAGAAGTCTTAGCTATTTATTTAAGTAAAAAAACAGGACTGACAATTGGTGATGTAATTTTAATTTTCAACATTCTTATTTTCTTATTTGCTTCATATATTTTATCGATAGAAATTGCTCTTTATGCAATGTTAACATATATGGCCGCTTCTAAAACTATTGATTTTATAATCGAAGGTGTTGAAGAATATACAGGAGTAACAATTATATCAGATGATAGTGAAGAAATACGATTAATGATTACTGAAAAATTAAAAAGAGGAGTAACTATTTATTTAGGGAAAAGCGGATTTAGAAAAATAGAGAATGAATTATTGGAGTTTGACATAATTTATACAGTTATAACAAGACTTGAAATTGCAAGGTTACAAAGAGAAATTGAAAAAATTGACCCTAATGCATTTATAATAATGAATAGTATAAAAGATACAAAAGGAGGGATGATAAGAAAAGGTCCTTAAAAAATAATTACAAAAATTCAATTTTAACAATCAAAAAACAAACAATGCTTAAAAATTTCTTAGGGAATAGCCCTCGATGG
The DNA here is from genome assembly GCA_027066745.1 of Flavobacteriaceae bacterium. Classification (GTDB taxonomy): domain Bacteria; phylum Bacteroidota; class Bacteroidia; order Flavobacteriales; family Flavobacteriaceae; genus Aureibaculum. Next base: position 3,069 of record JAMONB010000039.1, on the reverse strand, counting down.
TACAAATACACGATAATAGGTTTTTTAATTTTTAATATAATTTTCTATTTTACCTTAGGAGCAACAATCACTTCGTGGATATTTATAGCTGAATTTATATTTACACTTGCAATGGCTTTAAAGTGTTATCCATTAATTTCTGGAGGTTTACTCGCCATACAAGCCTTAGCTTTAAACCTTACAACACCAAAAAATGCCTATCATGAAGTAGAACAAAACCTTGAAGTTATATTATTATTAATGTTTATGGTTGCAGCCATTTATTTTATGAAACCTTTACTGATGTTTATTTTTAGTAAAGTTTTTACCAAAGTAAAATCAAAATTAGCCTTGTCTCTTTTATTTGTAATTCTTGCAGCTGCACTCTCTGCATTTTTAGATGCTTTAACAGTCACAGCTGTTTTGATAAGTGTTGGAGTTGGTTTTTATGGTGTTTATCATAAAATTCATTCTAGTGATCTTGATTTAGATAATGATGGAAAAGTAGACAGAAAGCAATTAAGTGGTAAGACACTTGAAGAGTTTCGTAGTTTCTTAAGAAGTTTAATTATGCATGGTGTAGTAGGTACTGCACTTGGAGGTGTAATGACATTAGTTGGCGAACCTCAAAATTTATTAATTGGTGAAAAAATGGGATGGGATTTTATAGCGTTTTTTATGCAAATGAAAGTTATAACTATTCCAGTTTTCTTTGCAGGATTATTAACAACGGTATTTCTTGAAAAATTCAAACTCTTTGGATTTGGATCAGAATTACCTGAAGTTGCACGTAAAATAATTGAAAACTATACTATAATAGAAGATGAAAAACGAACAGATACAGAAAAATATAAATTAATAGTTCAAGCAGTAGCAATGGTGTTATTAATTGTAGGGTTAGCCTTACACCTTGCTCCAGTAGGGTTTATTGGTTTAGCATTAATTGTTTTTCAAACAGCCTTTATGGGTATTACGGATGAACATCACATTGGACCAGCTTTTGAAGAAGCACTCCCTTTCACAGCTCTTTTAGTTGTGTTTTTTGTAATTGTTGCTATGATTCATGACCAACACTTATTTAAACCGATTATTGAATGGGCATTATCAAAAGATGCTACCATACAACCTACGATGTTCTATATTGCCAATGGCGTATTATCTGCTATTAGTGATAATGTTTTTGTGGCAACTGTTTATATTAACGAAATTGAAGCAGCTTTTAATGCTGGAGAATTAACACGTTTACAATATGAAAAATTAGCCATTGCAATTAATACCGGAACTAATTTACCTAGTGTTGCCACACCTAACGGACAAGCAGCGTTTTTATTTTTATTAACATCATCATTAGCCCCATTAATCAATTTGTCGTATGGTAAAATGGTAAAAATGGCTTTTCCTTATGCAATAGTATTAGGTGGTGTAGGATTGCTGTGTGTGATGTATTTATTATAAATTTATGTAATAATAAAAAGTATACTTAGAATATCTATAATCATTAAGAAAAGAGATATTATTAAAATAAGTACCTTGCACAAGCTAAATTTTTTACCATGAACTGGGAACAATTACTCTCATTAAAACGTTTTGGAGACACCAAAAAAAGATTACGAAATCAACAAGATGAAACCAGAATAGGTTTTGAAGTAGATTATGATCGGATTATTTTTTCTGATTCTTTCAGGAGTTTACAAGATAAAACTCAAGTAATACCGCTTTCTAAAACCGATTTTGTACATACACGCTTAACGCATAGTTTAGAAGTATCTGTTGTTGGACGCTCTTTAGGGCGAATTGTTGGGAAGCAACTCTTAAAAAAATATCCTGAATTACAACAATTGGGCTACCAAGCCAATGATTTTGGAGCTATTGTTGCTAGTGCGTGCTTGGCACATGATATTGGAAACCCTCCCTTTGGGCATAGTGGTGAAAAAGCGATTGGAGAGTATTTTAAAACAGGAAAAGGGCAGCATTATAAAAAGGATTTATCCGATAAACAATGGCAAGATTTGATAGATTTTGAAGGCAATGCTAACGGATTTAAAATTTTAACCGAAACCAGAGAAGGTATTGATGGCGGTTTACGATTATCATATGCAACCTTAGGTGCATTTATGAAGTACCCTAAAGAATCATTACCTAAAAAGCCAACATCACATATTATTGACAAAAAATATGGTTTTTTTCAATCAGAAAAAATTCTTTTTGAAGACGTTGCCAATACTTTGGGATTAAAAGAAGTAAGAACAGGAAAAGAGATTACATTTGGCCGTCATCCATTGGCTTTTCTAGTGGAGGCTGCTGACGATATTTGCTATACCATAATAGATTTTGAAGATGGTATTAATTTAGGATTGATAGAAGAAGAATTTGCCTTAGAGTATTTGATAAATTTAGTTAGAGACACCATAAATACAGAAAAATATTATCAATTAACTACAAAAAAAGATCGATTAAGTTATTTAAGAGCTTTGGCAATTGGCAATTTAATAAATGAAGCCGTTCAAGTATTTTTGGCAAATGAAACAGCAATTTTATCGGGTGATTACCACATTTCTTTATTAGATAAATGTAAGTATGAGGCTCAGATAAATGATATTATTACCATTAGTGTTCGTAATATTTATAGAAGTAAAGAGGTTGTAGAAAAAGAGATATCTGGCTATAGAATATTGGCTGATTTATTAGATGTTTTTATCAGTGCTGTAAACAATTCGTATAATGGAAGTGCATCAAGTTATGACCAGCTAATTTTAGAAGTATTACCAGAGAAGTACCAAGTGTTGAGTGATGAACTATATCAAAGAATTCTTTCTGTTTGTAATTTTATAGCAAGCATGTCAGATGGTGCAGCAATACTGTTACATAAAAAGATTAATGGAGTAGAAATTTAACCTGTATTCTACATTAGATAAGTCTCGGTTCTTGATGTGAAACAGTCTTGTTTCCTACAAGTTATCAAGTTTAGAGATAGACTTTAAAAACGATACGTCAAACCAATACCTAAAAATTGTTTCAATTGTACTCTAGCTCCAAGAGTTTCTAATGTACCATCATTATCAATATCATCTTTGAATTTTATGTCATCAT
>JAMONB010000038.1 GCA_027066745.1 Flavobacteriaceae bacterium | reverse complement strand
GTATAATTTATAATCTTTTTCAGCCTCTTTAAAATTTTTCATATTTAAAAAAAGAAACCCCCTTACTATTATTCCATAAGAATAAGGATTTGTTTGTGGTGCATATTTAGCATGGTAGGCTACAGATTCATTCAAAAGCTTTAATGCAGGTTTATATTTTTTCATAGAAATGTATGCTTGAGCAATTGCAATATTCACTTCTTGAACACCTCTTTCTTTATTTAGTTTTTCATATAGTTTTTTTGCTTTTAAATAATAATCTAATGCTTTTTCATATCCACTTGTAGCTCTAACATTATACCCTAAATAATTAATTATTTGTGCTCTAAGTACAGATGTTTTTAGTTTATCATCTAAATTACATATAGAATCAGCTATTGCATAATTTTTAAATGATTTAACATTGTCATCTTTTTGAAGCCATAAACTACCTAACTGAATATGTCCTTTTGCTATTAAATCATTTTTGGATACTTTTTGCCCAAAATCTATACTTTTTTTATGGTAATATGCTGCAGAATCATAATTAGACTGAATTCGGAACTCTGTCCCTATTTGTCCTAAAAAATGAAAATTATATAAGCTATTATTAGAAAGATCTTTTAAACCTTTTTTATATTCAGTAATCGTTGAATCTGTATTATATTTTATAGCTTTCCATTTTGCAATTTTGTTATGAGAGGTGAAAATACCAAAATCAGATTTAAGTTTTTTAGATATTGATAAAGCTTCTTTAAATATTTCTAACTGCGTTATGGAATCTTGTTCATTTAGGCCATTATTAATTAAACTTAAAATTTTTAAGGAGTCTTTTTCTTTTTGACTTTGTCCGAATATTAATATTGTAAAAAAAAGTAAAAAATGAGTTAGTAAGTATTTCATAACAGTTTATGAGATGGTTTGGTATTATAATATATAGACAAGTATAAATAAATCTATTTCAACTCATTATAAATTTTGTAACATTTTTTGTTACAAAAGCTAAAGGTTAATGATTGTCACAACTGGTTAGTTTATTTTAATTCTTCGTTGTGATAATTCGATTTTACCATCATTCTCTAATTTCTTTAATAGTCTTGAAATGACTTCTCTTGATGATCCTAATTCATTTGCAATTTCTTGATGAGATTGATGAATTTCTGTAGTCTTTTTAATATTAGCTTCTTTTAATAAGTACTCTTCTAATCTTTTTTCTTTATTTGAAAAGGTTAAAATTTTAATCATATCTATCACCTCATCAAATTTCTCATTAAATAAGCTATAGACAAATACATTCCATTGCGGATAATTTCTTCTTAGATATTGTAACTTTTGAATTGGTACAATAACTATTATCGACTTTTCTTCTACAATACCTTTTACCGTTATTTTTTCATTCTTTTCTGCTGACATGATAGACATGATACAGCTTTCGCCAGGCTCAATATAATACAGTAAGACTTCATTACCACTTTCATCTTCTTTATAAACCTTAATTAATCCTGAAATTAACAGTGGAATTACCTTTACATATGAATTTTCTTTCAAGATAATAGTCTCCTTATCAAATTCTTTAATTGTACTGATAGCTTCAATTTCTTGTAACAAATTAATAGATGATGCAAATTGAGGAAAGCTATTTTTAAGGATGCTTTGGATAGACATTACTATTCGTGTAAATTCATAAGAATGTATGCAAATTACAAAAAAGAAATGAGTTTATTTTGAATGTTTAAACCAAAGCAGTAGTTTTATACCTTTATTAAGATTATGCATGAATTGTCAATTGCAATGGGAATCATAAACATTGCAGAAAAAGAAACTAAAAAAGCCAATAAGAAATGTGTAGAGCTCATTGAGTTAGAAATTGGTTCTTTGGCAGGTGTTGAATTAGACTCATTAGAATATGTTTGGAGTACAGCAGTTAAAGATACGGTATTAGAACACGCCAAATTAAAGATAGATTTTAAACAAGCCAAAGCTAAATGTTTAGAATGTGAAACTATTTTTGAAATGGAAAAAATATTTGATAGTTGTTCAAAGTGTAACAGTCATTTTAAAGATATTTTACAAGGAAAAGAGTTAAGAGTAAAGTTATTAGAGGTAGTTTGAAGAGAAAAATTACTTGATAGAAGTAAAAATTAAATCAAAATATAAAATTATGTGTGGAACTTGTGGATGTGGAACAAATGGTGTAGCCATTACAAAACCAAATCAAAATCTTGAACATAATCATAATCATGAACACGAACACAGTCATGAACATAATCATGATCATCATCATGGTGATAAAATGATTATTGATTTAGAGCGAGATATTCTAAGTAAAAATAATATTGATGCCGCACGAAATCGTGGTTATTTCGAAGCAAAAAATATTTTCACATTAAACTTAGTAAGTTCTCCAGGCTCTGGAAAAACCTCTATTTTAGAAACTACCTTAAAAGATTTAAAGGCTGATTTAAATTTTTATGTTATTGAAGGTGACCAACAAACTCTTAACGATGCAAATAGAATTGACGCCTTAAATGTACCTGTAATTCAGGTAAATACGGGTAAAGGATGTCATTTAGAAAGCGATATGATTTATGATGCCGTAAAACAACTAAAGCCAAAGGATAATTCTATTTTAATGATAGAAAATGTAGGGAACTTAGTTTGCCCTTCTATGTTTGATTTGGGTGAGCAAAAGCGTGTAGTCATTATTAGTATAACCGAAGGTGAAGATAAGCCTATTAAATATCCTGATATGTTTCATTCTGCTGATATTTGTATTATTAATAAGATGGATTTACTCCCTCATTTAAATTTTGATTTGGCTAAATTAAAAGAATATGCTTTACAAGTAAATCACCATTTACAGTTTTTTGAAGTTTCTGCAACAACAGGACAAGGAATGGATGCTTGGTATAATTGGGTACAAACTGAATTAGAAAAAAATCAACAAAAAAATACGTAATATGTGTCTATCCATTCCTGGAAAATTAATTGAAATTGTAGCCGAACTAGATCCAACATTTCGAATTGGAAAAGTTGATTTTGAAGGTATTAAAAAAGATGTCAACCTTGCGATGGTTCCTGAAGCCAAAATTGGTGATTATGTTTTAGTACATGTAGGTGCTGCCATTAGTATTATTAACGAAGAACAGGCAAAAGAAACCTTTGATTTGATTAAGCAAATGGGTGAAATGGACGAGTTAGAGGGTTGGGTTAATGAAGATTAACAAATTCTAGGTAACTGCTCTCCCACTTGCATACTTACTACACGTTTCCCTCCCATAGTATTTGTTATTACCACTTTAGTAGGGTGATTTTCTGATATTTCTCCTATTATTGTAGCGTGTTTACAATTAGAAAATTCTTGCATTTTAGTTACAATTGCAGTTGCTTTTTCAGCAGAAACAACAGCAATAAAAACACCTTCATTAGCTGTATATAATGGATCTAATCCTAAAATTTCACAAGCACTTTTAACTTGTGTATTTATTGGTAATTTATGATCTTGCAATACAATGCCTGTGTTTGTGTCACGTGCAATTTCATTTAAAGTTGAAGATAGTCCTCCTCTTGTTGGATCTCTAAATAGATGAATATCTTCCCCAAATTCATCTAATAAAGCAATAATACTGTGATTTAAATGAGTTGTATCACTTTCTATAGTTGTTTCAAACTGTAATCCTTCCCGTATAGATAAAATTGCGATGCCATGTGTTGCAATTTGATTACTTACAATAATTTTATCGCCTATTTTTATGTTATTTAAATCAATATTTGCTTTAGGGTGTACTTTGCCTATTCCTGTAGTATTAATAAATATTTTATCTCCCTTTCCTTTATCAACCACTTTTGTATCTCCAGTAACAACAATTACACCTGCTTTATCACAAGCATTTTTAATACCTACCAAAACATCCCAAAATTCGGTCATGGGTAAGCCTTCTTCTAAAATAAAACTCAAAGAAAGATATTTAGGAATGGCTCCACACATAGCCACATCATTCACTGTACCATTTACTGCTAATTCTCCAATATTCCCCCCAGGAAAAAAAATAGGTGAAATAACAAAACTATCGGTTGAAAAAGCAATCTCTCCATCAATTTTTAAAAATGCACCATCATGTCGTTTATCTAGTTTTTCATTCTTTAAAATATCAAAAACACCGCTGTCTAACAATTTATTGGTCAAAAGCCCACCACTACCATGCCCCATGGTTACAAAGTCAAAATCAAATTTTGGCATCGGACAAGATAATTGCATTTTCATGATTGTTCATTATAAAGTGTGTCCAAAAATACATAAAAATATCTCTATTCTTCATATATTGCGAGAGTAGATAAAATATTTTTATGCCTGTTTTTAAATTACATAATCATACTGTTGCTTTTCCTCCTGCACATTTTGCAGATGGCGAAGGCTTATTAGGAGAAGGAGGAGAGATTAATGCTCAATGGTTATTAGAAGGGTATAAGAGTGGGTTTTACTTATGGACAAGCCCAATGAGATATCCAAAGTGGTGGACGCCAGACCCTAGAATTGTTTTATTTCCGAAAGATTTAGATGTGCCTGAATATATAAATGAAGGTATTCAAAAGTCAAATTTCAAAGTTACATTTAATCAAGATCTTGAAGGTGTAATGAAATTTATTCAATCCATTGAAAATAAAGGAGAAATGAATAGTGGTTGGCTTACAGGGAAGTTAATAAATGCCTATTTAGAGATAGAAAAACGTAAATTGTCCCTATCTGTTGAGGTTTATAAAAATGATAAATTAGTTGGTGGTGCTTTTGGTGCTAGTAATGGGAAAATATATTTTGGTGAATATATTAATGGTACAGAAGAATTTGCAAAAGAGTATGCCTTAATTGAACTCGTAAAAAAATTACAACAAGAAAATTATAGTATCTTAGATTTACAGAAAGAAACTAACGAAACCATTGATATTGGTTTGACAGAGATTTCAAGAAGTGAATATATCAGAATTTTAAAACAATAAGTTAATGACCTCATTTGAAGAACTAATTTCAACAGCTAATGTGTTAGTTGATCATAAAAACTATCCTGAAGCAATATTACAATTTACCAGTGCAATTGATAAAACTGACATTCCTGAACAAGAAATCGATATTTACAATACTATTGGAAGACTTCATATAGCTCTTCAAAATACAAATGAAGCTATTCTTTCTTTTGAAAAGGCATTAGAAACACATCAAAGTTTATCAGAAGAGAAAGCTGAAAAGCTAAGTGTAAATAAAGCTACTATATTAAATAATTTAGGACTTATTACACTAAATAGTAATGTGAAACTTGCTATAAAACATCATAAAGAAGCACTTGCTATTTTTACAAAAGCAGAAGAAAAAAAGCCAAAAACATTTACCTTGCATTTGGCAAACACACATTATTCTTATGGAGATGCCTGTTATTTTAAAAAGGATTTTTTTATGGCAAAAAAGCAATATAAAGATGCTATTACTGTGTACAAAATTATAACAGACGATCATTCTACACAACCTTTAATTGCCAATGCATATTATAATTTAGGTAATATTTATACTGACGAAGACAATGTTTTTGATGCAAGAAATAACTATCTAAAAGCATTGAAAATATTTAGAGCTCTTGCCGAAGAACAGCCCAAAGCCTATAAATCTCTGGTAGCGGCAACATTTAATAATTTAGCTGTTACTGCTAAAACTATGTATAAATATACAGATGCTATTACCTATTACGAAAATGCTTTAAAAGAATATGAAGCCCTATTGATACAAGATAGAAATACTTTCTTACCTTTTTATGCAGCAACATTAAATAGTATTGGTATTATATACACTGAACAGCACGAAATAAAAGATGATTATGCAAGTGAAGGTTTAAGTGGTTTTTCTGGTTTTGGAACGTTATCTGTTGATAATATAAAAGATGAAAAAAAAGAGAAAGCCTCTCAATTTCAAAAAGAAAAAGCAATAACATATTACGGTCAAGCCATAGAAATTTATAATGAATTAGCAGATAAAGAACCAGAAGTTTATACACACTATGTTGCTACTTGTTTACATAATTTAGGGGTGCTATACGATGAAAAAGAAGATTATAAAACTGCTGAAGAACATTATGAAAAAGCTCTAGGTATTAGAAGGTTTTTAGCAGAAAAGCAACCAGAAGCTTTTAATTTAGATACTTGTGTAACCTTACTAAATATTACAACGATGTATCAAAACCTATTAGAGAAAACAGGTAAGATTGGTTTTAAAGCAGAAAGTTTAAAAATATTAAAAGAGATTGAAGGACGTTTATCTATTTATGGTGATAGTGAAAAACCTATACTATTGAGTATGAAAAGTGATACACAATATTTTACTAGATATTTTAATGAAATAGATGCTGAATACCTTGATGTACTAGATAGATTTGGTATGGCTGATGCAATTACCGAAAAAATTAATGAAACCCTTGTTCCTATAGAAAAACTAAAATTACAAAAAGACATTGTTAATTTGATGTTTGTTTTAAAAGAAAAATATCCTAAAAATAAACGAATTCAAACAGAATTACTTAATTCATATACACAATATGCTTGGTTTGCATTACGAAGTAATTCTCTTTTGGTAGCTGAAAAAGCCATTGAAAACGGATTTAAAATTGCCCCACATTCTTTATCCTTAAAAGCAAATCTGGCACATTTATATTTGGTTCAAAATAAAACAAAAAAAGCAAAAGAAATCTACCTTTCCATAAAAGAACTACATAATGATGAGAATGAAAGCTTTAAAAAGGTTTTAGAAACCGATTTAAAGGTATTAAAAAATGATGATGTATTGAAAAGTCAAAACATTGATACTATTTTAACAGCTATTATTACTTAAATGAAATTTGTTTATTACTTATTTTTTTTTACACTTCTCTTTTCTTGTACTACAAGAGAAGATTTATCAGAAGAAATTCGGCAAAATTTTACAAATGAAGAACTAAAAATTATTGCTTTATCAAAAGAAATCATTAAACAAACTTATTACGGAACATTGATAACCATTGATAGAGAAGGGCAGTCTAGAGCAAGAATTATGGAACCCTTTGAACCAGATAAAAATTTTATTATCTGGCTAGCTACAAATCCTAAAAGTAGAAAGGTTTCACAACTTAAAGAAAATTCATCAGTTACATTGCATTATTTTAATAAAGATAATTTAGAATATGTTTCCTTAATGGGAAATGCTTTTTTGATTGATGATGATGTAATAAAATCGACCAAATGGAAAAAAGGATGGGAACGGTTTTATAAAAATAAAAAAGAGGATTATATGCTCATTAAATTTATTCCTAAAACATTAGAAATGATTAGTATTGCTAATGCATATAATGGAGACTCTGCAACTTGGAAACCACATCAGGTTATTTTGAGAGAATAAATTAATTCCCGTCCTTATAATCTAAATTTTCCCATTTACGTTTACGATAAATTTCCCTTCTATTTCGATATAAATCTTTAACAGTTTCAGAAGAAGAGTCGGATATTTTATGTACAAAACAGTAACGCTTGTAGTTATAGTTTAAATCATCATCGAAGAAATTTTTATGCATATTTTCTAATTCTTCTTTTCTATAATTGGCTAAAGGTTTGTTTCTTTCATCTTTCTTGCGTTGAAAATATTTCGCTTTAATCAGTTTATCAAAATAGGGTAGGTTAATGATTTCTTGGGCTTGCAGTTTTACATAATCAATAAATTCAGGATTTGTTTCACCAAAAAAACCATCAATTAATCCAATTTCATGTGCTACGGAAACTCCCCAAGGCAAGCAATCTTCTGTAAAACGTATTGCTTTTTTATGTCCGATGCGTTTGGGTAATAAATAGGTCCAATATTCAGAGCCATATAAGCCCATGTTTTTGGTATGTGGATTTAAAACAATGCCATTTCGGCATAAAACCTTATCTGCTGCCAATGCTAAAGATACACCTCCTGCCCCTGCATTTCCTTGTAAAGCAGTAATAATATAGTGCTCAGTAGAATTGATGAGTTCTAAAATTAAATTGTCTATAGCATTAATATTTTTCCAAGATTCTTCTGCTGGATTTTCGGCATTTTCAATAACGTTTAGATGGATGCCATTAGACCAAACATCTTTTCCTCCAAGTAAAACTAATAACTTAACGCGTTTTTTGGCTTCAATAATGGCTTCTCGCAGTCGGTTGCATTGTTCTGTATCCATAGCACCATTATAAAAATTAAAATGTAGGTAGCCAATATGTTTATCTTGCTCAAAACTAATTTCACACCATGTGTTTTTAATATTTATTTCAAAAGGACTTATTTCTGTAATAGGTATACTACTTACGAGAGCATTACCTAGAGCAATGATTGCAGGTAATTTTATATGTCCTTTTTTTGATAATTTTAAATGCGTTATCCAGATAGCCTCATTTTTTGTGGCAATGCAAATTGCTTTATCTCTTTGTGCTAAAACACATCCTATTTCTCCTTTTAAATTGCTTTCTAAATGTGCACCATAACAATAAAAATTAGTTGTATAAAGACTTATCAAAACACCTGGATCACTATCAGCAGCATTTATTTTGTTGATGATTTCTAAGGCATTATCATCCCATGAAAATTGAAAATCAGATTGTTTGGTTTTATTATTCCATGTTCCTTTTATTTCAGGATTTGAATAATTTAAAGGAGTTGGTACAAAATCAGTATTAAATTGAGATATGGCCTGTAAAATACCTTTAGAAGCAGCTTGTGCTACCTCATTTCTATAAATCTCACTTTTACTTACATTTCGCATTGAAAAAGCGTTTGAAGCCCAAATAGCTCCAGCATCCATTTTTTCTACGGCCTCTAAAATAGTAACTCCCCACTTTTTTTTGTTTTGTAATATTGCCCAATCTAATGATGACGCCCCTCTATCGCCTATAATTCCTGGGTGAACAATTAAACAAGTATAGTTTTTCCAAATTTCTTCTGGAATTTTAGAAGTTAGAAAAGGTGCAATTATTAATTCAGGTTTATAACTATTGGTTTGTGCAATCAATTGTTTTGGTGAAGTTGGTATTACAACATGCACTTCGTGATTTAAGTAGTCTAGCTCAATCCATAGGCGTTGTGCCATGCCATTAAAAGCTGTTGTAATAAATTGTACTTTCATGGTTATTCTACCAAATCAGAAAAGTGATAATATGCAGCACAAGCACCTTCACTACTTACCATTGGTGCCCCTAAAGGGTTTTGAGGTGTACAAGATTTTCCAAATTCTGGACATTGAAATGGTTTGATAATTCCTTTCATAATATCACCTGCTAAGCAGGATTGATTTTCTTCGGCTTCTTCAATATTGACATCAAATTTTTTTATAGCATCGTAAGCAGCGTATGCTTCTTTTACACCATAACCGCTCATTGGTATATTCTCCATGCCTCGCCAAACTCTATCTGTTATTTCAAAAACTTTAGCAATTACATTTTGTGCTGCTTCATTACCTTCTTCGGTTACAATCCTTGAATATTGATTTTCTACTTCATATCTAGCTTCTTCAAGCTGTTGTACAGTCATTAAAATACCTTGTAAAATATCTAGAGGCTCAAAACCTGTCACAACTATAGGAACTTTAAATTTTTCTACTAACGGATAATATTCCCAATAACCCATAATTGTACATACATGACCCGCGGCTAAAAAACCATCAATATGGCTATCTACATCTTCCATTACATTTTCTATGGCAGGAGGTACAATTACATGAGAAGTTAAAATAGAATAGTTACTAACACCTAATTTTTCAGCATGAATAACTGAAAGAGCATTAGCTGGTGCTGTTGTTTCAAATCCGACAGCAAAAAACACCACTTCTTTATCAGGATTTGCTTTAGCAATATTTACGGCTTCTAAAGGCGAATATAAAATACGAATATCTGCCCCTTGTGCCTTGGCTTCTAAAATACTTTTTTTTGAACCTGGAACACGAATCATATCACCAAAACTACATAGAATAACTCCTTTTTCTTCGGCTAAATAAATAGCTTTATCAATTAAATGCAATGGAGTTACACATACAGGACAGCCAGGACCGTGAACCATGGTTATCTCTTTTGGTAATACATTTAGAATACCATTTTTAACCAAGGAGTGTGTTTGCCCACCACAAACTTCCATTATTTTCCATGGTTTTGTAACTGTTTTTTTAATTTCAGCTAAGACTTTTAAAGCGAGTTCTGGGTTTCTATATTCAGTTAAATATTTCATTTATGTATTCAGTTCTTCGTAACGTTTTGCAAATTGTTTAATTTTTAAAGGTGAATATTGCTCTAAAATAGTTTGTAATATTTCAACTTGGTCTCGATCCGAATTTTTACTTTCAGCCATATATTGATTTGAAATAGCCCAAAATTCATCATCGGTTAAATTAGGGTTTTCTTCAACAGTTTCTTTGAATTTCACACCCTCTTTTTCAGCTCTTTCTCTGGCTAAACCTTCATTTCTTCTATCAAAAAACTTTTTTAATTTACTCATTACATTAATCTTTATTGTAAAGATAATACATTAATTGCCCAAATGAGATGTTTTCATCATTTGGTGATAAATTTTCATGAAAATATAACTCAAAATCATCACTCATAAAAGAAAGTATCAATTCAACTAACCACATATTTTGAAAAACACCGCCGCTAAACACTACTGTTTTAATTTGTTTTCTTGTTGCTATAATATGTATGTAATGTGCTAATGTAATATGAAATTTTGCAGCAATAAAATCTTTTTGAAACCCTTTTTCTAAGTCTAAAATAATATTTTCTAATATAAAACTGATAAAATTATTAGGCAATTCTTCCGTTTTAAAATAGGAATAATATTTTGTGAAATTATTTGCTCTAAAATAGCGGTATGCAGCACTTTCTAATAGCATTGCGGCTTCACCTTCATACGTTTGCTTGTCAATATTTAAAATAATAGATGCTGCTGCATCAAACAATCTACCGACACTTGTGCTTTTTAGATTTGTGTTTTGTAGTTTTTTTTGATAGATATTCCATTCCGTATCAGAAAATTTATTTTTTATAATACTATTATTTTTTAAGGAGGAAGTCATTACAAATGCAGAAATTCTAGGTTCTTTTGACATTTTATCTCCCAAAATAAACGGAAAATAGTCTAAATGATGTACACGTGCTGTTTTTCCTTTTTTATAGGTAAAAAATTCTCCTCCCCAAATATTTCCATCATCACCATAGCCAGTACCGTCCCATATAACACCTAGTATTTTTTCTTTAGTATGGAGTAGGTTGTTTTCAGCTAATACCGCAAAAAAATGTGCTTTATGATGCTGTATTTCTACCGTTTCTATCTTCTTTTTAGTTGCTAATTCTTTTCCGAAATTTGTAGTATAATAATGAGGATGTTTATCGGTTAAAATGACCTCAATTTTGGGTTGAAAAAGTGAATTAAAATGAAAAAGTGTATTTTTAAAATTTTCTTCGGCTTCTAAAGTATCTGTATTTCCTAAATACTGACTAATATGTATGTTTTTTTGATGTAATAAGGTAAATGTACTTTTAAGCATTGCTCCCATTGCCAAAACTGTCTTATTTGATAGAATCAAATCAGGATTTATGTATGAAGGTGCAAAACCTCTCGAACGTCTAATAACTGTTCTATATGATTTTATAGAACTATAACGAACGACACTATCATCTTGTGGCATCACAATTTCTCTGTTGTTAGAGAGTATATAGTCTGTGATTTTCGATAATTCTTCTATATTATCTTTATAAATTATGGTACTATTAGATACATTTCCACTTGTTGCAACTATTGGTTTTTTAAATTTAGACAACAATAGTTTGTATAACGGTGTATAAGGTAGCATGACACCCAAAATATTTAATTTTGGAGCAATAACATCTAGTGCAATCGGTGTCATTCTATCTTTTTTTATAGATAATAAAACAATCGGTGATGCGGTATGTTCTAACTCCAATTTTTCACCAATACCCATTTCAACATCTTCGCCTAATTCATAAATATCATGATACATTAAGGCAAAGGGTTTTGTTGGTCTATTTTTTAATTTTCGCAAACGTTTAATTACCATTGCATTTGTTGCATCACAGGTTAGCAAATAACCTCCAATACCTTTAATAGCAATTATTTTACCATTATTCCATTGTTCTATAATAAAATTTATATTTGAAAAATCTGATTCTAATAGTTCTCCGTTTTTATATAACTGCATGGTTATTTTACAATTTGGACAGGAGTTAGTTTGTGAATAATAACGTCTATCTAGCGGATTTTCATATTCTTTTTTACAAGTAGTGCACATTATAAAAGATTCCATTGTTGTGGTTTCTCTATCATAAGGTAAGGTTTTTGTTATAGAAAATCTTGGGCCACAATTGGTACAAGTTATAAAAGGATAATTTTTTCGTTTATTTTTTTTAGAAAACAATTCAGTTTCACAAGTAGCACAAATTCCATAATCTGGTGTTAATGATAGATTCTTTGGTATTTCATCATTGCTTTGTAAAATTTTAAAATTTACATATGCTACAAAATCAACTTCTTTGCTGATTATTTTGCTGATTTTAGCTAGTTTTGGTGCGGTACTACGAATTTTATCTATGAAATCAGTAATAGTATTAGAATTAACATGAATATGCACCCCATTTGATGAATTGTTAACCCAACCAAATAAATTTAAGTCAGTGCATAATTTATATATAAAAGGTCTAAAACCAACCCCTTGAACAATCCCCTGAATGTGAATATGAAATGTTTTCACTTAACAAATTATACAGTTACATGAATTTTTTCTGCTAATTTTAAAATAGCTTTAATTGCTTTAGGAATACAATTTTCAACTTCTTTGGTCATACCCACAACCATTGGTTGTATTCCTTTTACCGAAATGGTAATTAGGTGCATTTCAGGTAATTTATCTTGTAGATACAATGCTTCTATCATGTCTTTAAGTCCAACATCGTGTACACTAAGTGCTTTAGGAAAATCGGCTGCAAATTTAGGGTGTAATAGGGTAATTGTACCAGCATTTTTACCATCCATTGTGGCATCTAAAAAAATTACTTTTCCGTAGTCATCAAAAACATTCATTAAAAAAAAGCCGCCAGTTCCACCATCTAATACTTCTACATAATTAGGCAGTTGCATTGCTTCCATTTGATGGATAATATGCACACCAACACCCTCATCTCCCATAAGATAATTACCAATACCTAAAATGAGTACTTTATCTTTTTTATTATCAAATACATCCATTAAATTTGTTTTGATAGATGCAATGTCTTTTTTTTTCATTTTACTTGTCTTTACTAAAGCAAAAAGATACTTTATAAAAAGTACCTTTTTGCTTTATTTTAATGTTTTGATATATAATAAATTATTCGTCATTTTCGTCAACACGTTCTTTACGTACAAATTTAAATCCGCTAAACATTGAGGACGCTTCTCCTCTCCCTTCTAACCAATCATGATATAAAACGAGATAGACATGAATGATGATTATAAAAATAATAAACCACATAGAAACATGGTGTAACATTCTTGCATTAAAGTCACCTCCAACAAATGATGGTACCCAAGCAAATAATTTTGGTAACCACCAAGTTGCATTGTCAGAAT
This sequence comes from Flavobacteriaceae bacterium, assembly GCA_027066745.1. Lineage (GTDB taxonomy): Bacteria > Bacteroidota > Bacteroidia > Flavobacteriales > Flavobacteriaceae > Aureibaculum. The sequence goes on along the minus strand of JAMONB010000038.1, from coordinate 4,299 downwards.
ATAGCCCAAAACCTGTAAACACCATAATTAAACCAAATAAAAACATTAAGATATATGCTGTAGTTGCCATATAGTTATGACCAATACTGATGTCATTAATATTTGGATTTTTTTCTGGTAATAAGAAAATGTCATGTTTTAATACGTGTATAATATTTTTAATTCCTTTTTTACTAAAAGGCCAAAATGCTTTCCAATGTGCAAATTTATTACCTGCAAAAGCCCAGTAAATACGTAAAATCATTGCTCCAAAAAACACATAAGCAGCAATAAAGTGTATGGCTCTCACTTGTCCCATCCAAAAAGTATCAAATGCTTCTGCGTTTGACATAAATGCTGGAGGATTGGATATTAAAAAGCCTGTAATACTTAGTACAACTATAGACAATGCATTTGCCCAATGAAAAATACGAACGGGTAATTGCCAAACATATACTCTTTTATAATTTTTTGTATGTGCCATAATAGTTTTATTTTTATACAGTACAAACTGAAATATTATCTACACCTGTAATATGTTTACCATGCTCATCATATAAATGTACTGAACACGCAATACATGGGTCAAATGAGTGAATAGTTCTAATAATTTCTAATGGTAATTTTTTATCAGCAACTGGTGTTCCTAAGAGAGTACTTTCATAAGCGGAACGTTGCCCTTTAGGGTCTCTTGGAGACGCATTCCAAGTAGAAGGAACTACTTGTTGGTAATTTGCTGTTTTTCCATCTTTAATTTGAATCCAGTGTGCTAATGCACCACGAGGTGCTTCCATAAAACCAACACCTTTACATTCCTTTGGCCATGTACTCGGTTCCCACTTTTCAGTATTTGCCATGCGTGTATCGCCATTTTTTATATTTGTAATTAATTGGTCATAAAATTCTAATCCCCAACTTGCAGATTGTTTAGCACAAATTGCTCTTGCTGCAGTTCTTCCCAAAGTAGAGAATAATGCATCAACAGGTACATCTAAATATTTTAAAACTGCTTTAACTTCTTCTTGGGTCTCTTTATCGCCTTTAGCAAAATTCACCAAAACTCTTGCTAATGGGCCAACTTCCATTGGTTTTCCTTTCCAACGAGGAGTTTTAATAAAGCTGTATTTTTGGTCAACGTCTAAATGTTTATAAGGTGGTTTTGGACCTGTATAATTAATATTGGTTTCACCTTCCCACGGGTGTTTACCAGCATCACCATCGCCAGAATAATCATACCAAGAATTATTTACAAACTCTTGAATATCATTATTTCTATGATTAACTTCATGTACTTTAGATAAATCTCTATCTAAAATTACTCCAGACTTGTACTTAAATTCATCTCCAGTATAGCCATTAACAGGAAACTCTCCATAACTCATATAATTACCAAAACCTTTACCTATTGCTCCCCAATCTTTATAGTAGGATGCAATGGCTAATAAATCTGGTATATATACTTGTTCGATAAATTTTTTGCCATCTTCTAATAAACGATGAACATAAGCCAATCGTTCTGCATTTAACCCTCCTGGATCATCAATGTTAATTGCACAGGCCATACCGCCAACTAAATAGTTAGGATGTGGATTTTTACCTCCAAAAATAGTGTGGATTTTTACAATTTCTTTTTGCCATTCTAAAGCTTCTAAATAGTGTGCTACAGCAAGTAAATTAACCTCAGGAGGTAATTTCATTGCAGGGTGCCCCCAATAGCCGTTTGCAAAAATTCCTAACTGTCCACTCTCAACAAATTTTGTTAATCGTTTTTGTAAATCAGAGAAATAACCTGGTGAACTCTTAGGCCAATTGGAAATACTTTGTGCAATTTTTGATGTTTCTGCAGGGTCTGCTTTTAATGAACTTACAATATCTACCCAATCTAATGCGTGTAAATGATAAAAATGTACAACATGATCATGTTGATACAATGCAGATGCCATAATATTTCTAACTAAATCAGCATTTGGTGGTACTTGAATACCTATTGCGTCTTCAACTGCTCTAACTGATGATAAAGCGTGTGCTGTTGTACAAACACCGCAAGTTCGTTGAACAAATGCCCAAACATCTCTAGGATCTCTACCTTTTACGATATTTTCAAGACCTCTAACCATTGTACAAGAACTCCATGCATCTACAATTTTACCGTCTTTTACTTCTGCTTCTATTCTTAAGTGTCCTTCAATTCTAGTGATAGGATCTACTACAATTCTTTCAGCCATTTTAAATTATTTTTTTGGTTTCAGTTAGTTTATTATTCATCTTTTAAATGTTCTTCGTTTTCTTGTCCTTTGGTAACACGTCTTTTCACATCTTTTCTTTTAGCAATAGTTCCTGCTATAGCATGTACTCCAATACCAACGGCCAATGCACCTGCAACTGCTTTACCCACGCTATCTGCTGTAGATTCAATTCCAAAACCTGGTAATGCTGTTAGTCTTTCATATAATGGTCCATTATCCCAAAAATCATCTTCACTACAACCAATACATCCATGACCAGACTGTATAGGATAGCTTACGCCATTATTCCATTTTATTGTTCCACATGAATTATAAGTCATAGGTCCTTTACAACCTACTTTATATAAGCAGTATCCTTTTTTTGCATTTTCATCATCAAAATTTTCAGCAAACAATCCAGCATCATAATAGGCTCTTCTATAACAACTATCATGTACACGTTTTGCATAAAATGCTTTTGGTCTATTCATTCTATCTAATTCTGGTAATTTTCCAAAGGCAACTACATGTACAATTACTCCTGCCATTACTTCACCAATAGGAGGGCAACCAGGCACTCTAATTAAAGGTTTGTTATGCACAAATTTATGGATTGGAGTTGCTCCTGTAGGGTTTGGAGCTGCAGACTGTACACATCCATTAGAAGCACAACTTCCCCAAGCAATTATGGCTTTTGCTCCTTCTGCTGCTTCTTTAAAATGTTGTATTGCCGTTTTGCCTGCTATACAACAATAATTTCCATCATCTTTTGTTGGAATTGACCCTTCAACACATAGAATATATTCACCATGATATTTTTTCATGGTATCATGTTTGGCAGCTTCAGCTTGTTCACCAGCAGCAGCCATTAAAGTTTCTGTATAATCTAATGATATTTTGTCTAAAATAATATCAGCAACAATAGGATGATCTGATCTAATAAACGACTCACTACAGCATGTACATTCTTGATAGTGCTCCCAAATTACAGGAAGTCTAGGTGTTGTTTCTAATGCTTCTGTTATTTGACCAATAGCAGAGTTCTGTAAACCCATATATGCAGCCATATAGGTGGTAAATTTCATAAAATCTCGTCTTGAATACCCTTGTTTAATTATTGCTTGTAAATAGGTATCTCTCTTCTTTTGTGTTGCCATAAATTGATAGAGTTTTGTATTTAAATAATACTAAATTAGTTGATTTGTTGTAAACAAATGTGCTACAATTTAACTTAAAAAGTTAAAAAAGACAAACTATCTCCCTAATTTAAAATAATTCTAAATAAAATTCTAAACCAATTTATAGGCTAAAAACAAGCCAATAAATTCCAATAATAATGGCAAATAATCCACCTGCCAGACGAATTCCTGAAAAGAAAGAATTGTTATGTTGTTGTTTGGAAATCCCTGATATTTTACCTAGAACCAAAGTATAGGTAGTCATTGCTAAAACAGTTCCAATACCAAAGCCTATAATGTATTGTATACCTTCAACATTTGAATCAAAACTCAATACAGGTAAGAGTAATATGAAATGAGCTATTCCTGCCAAACCATGAATAAATCCAATTCCGAAAGATGAAAAAATATTTTGTTTTATTTTTTTATTATGAGCATGTTTGTGATTTTCATGATGATGTTCGTGTTTGTGTGTATGTATTATAGGGTTACCATCGGTATGAATATGTGTATGAGTATGTGTTTTTTGTTCATTAAAAATTCGATAAAAAGCCAAAAGACCGACTCCAATTAACACAACTCCTACTAGTTTTTCACTGTGTTCAGAAATTTTTGTTATTGGGATAAAATTTTTAAACAGAAAAAATAGTAAGCCTATTAAAAGCATTCCTGACAAATGTCCAAAACCCCAAGCTAATCCAACTTTCCATGCTTTTTTGTCAGACTCTATAGCTAAAGGGGTAACAGCAGCCAAATGATCTGGACCAGAGATTACATGAAGCATAGAGGTTAAAATTGCTGCAAATAAAGAGGAAATCATTAATAATCTTTTTTATGAATTGTGAAAAGTACAAAAAAGAAATAAGTTTATAATTAACTATAGGTAACTTTCCAGTAAAGGTACTAATTGATTCGTT
>JAMONB010000037.1 GCA_027066745.1 Flavobacteriaceae bacterium | reverse complement strand
TATTTTTTTACGGCTTCCCATTCTTTTTTCAATATGGATGGGAAAATCATAGGTGCAATATTTTTTACTGGTGTATATAAGATAGAACTTTCTAAATTTTCTTCTTTTACAAAAGGCATTGCTCTGTTTAACTTATCAAATATAATTAAAACAACGCTTAAAATTAAGCCTATTTTAACAACTCCAAATGCAGCTCCAAAGACTTTATTCACAATTCCTAAAGAAGCTGTATCTGCAATTTTTGTCAATAATTTTCCTGTAAAAGAAATCAAAACTACAATGATAAAAAAGGTAATTGCAAACGAAACAATCTGTATCGTTTTTTCAGCCCATTCTACACTATTCTTTAAATAATTAGCGACTATAAAGGAAAAGTGAATGGCTCCATATAAACCTATTGCCAGAGCAACTAATGAGGTTACTTCTACAAAAAAACCTTTCATAAAGCCTCTAACTAAACCAAAGATAAGTAATATTGCCAATATAATATCTATTGTACTCATGGGTTGATTTTTGACAAAGATATTAAATAGTTTGTAGTCCGTTGACTTAAGGAAGGCAATATTTAGCACACTTCTTCTACTACAACCTTCTCACCTACATAAACCAGTATTTTTTTAAGCACTTTATAGCCTAATTGTTCAATAGTAGACCCATAATTTTGTAATTGATTATAATATTTTTTGTCTGATTTTCCTGTTTTATAATCGATAATTATAGCTTCATTCTCTTCATTAATAACCAATCTATCTGGAATTATAATTCCACCAGATTGTGTAAATATTTCACGCTCGTTATAGACAACATTACCTTGTTGATAATAGCTTTCTAATTCAGAATGCATAACAATTTCATTTAATAACCTTTTAATAGTTTCTTTCTCATCTGCAATCAATATTCCTTTAGATAGATATTTTCCGATAGTTACATCTACATCATCAGCCGTATCTATTTGAGCCATTAACTCGTGAATTAAGTTACCGTAGGCAATAGATTCTCCTACTTCTGTGTCCCATAATAATGATGAATTTGCTACAATAGCAATATTGTGAGATTGCCAAGAGGTGCTTAATAATTTCTTAAATTGAGGTGAGTTTTCTTCTAGTATTGGTTTTATTGAAACTCTTTTTGACTTACCAAAATTATATTCACACTGACTATCATTCCACAATTGTTGTTTTTGTAAAAAATCGATTAAAAATTGTGACGATGTTTTAGGTGTCTTTACTGCTTTTTTATGTTCCGAAATAATATATAATTGCTCGACAGCTCTAGTAAAAGTAACATACAGTAAATTAAAATTATCTAGTTCTTTTTCTCCACGATATGATTGGTATAATTTCTCACCAATAGCACCAGATGCTTCTAATTGCTTATTATAATTGATTAATAAGGTCTCAAAATTATTAACATCATTAGGGTTTTCTATTGGATACCACCCTTTGGAATCTCTATCTTTATAAATATCTATATCAAAAGGAAAAATAACTACAGGAAATTCTAAGCCTTTTGATTTATGAATGGTCATAATTTGTACGGCATTATTTCCTTCAGGGACTACAATACTCAGTTTGTCTTTTTTATCCTCCCAAAACTCTAAAAAAGCATTGATATCCGTCGATTTTTTTTGAGAAAATTGCAATACTTCATTCAAGAAAAATTGTAAATATGCATCAGATATTTCAGTGAAATTAAAACTTCTCAAGACATATTCTATGGCTTCATACAATGGTAAATTTATTGCCACTTTATAATCAAAATCAACAGAATAAGCTTTAAGTAACTTAAAAAAAGTCTCTATTTGTTCATTTATTAATTCTTTGAAAAATGTGTGTTTATCTATTGTCAGCTTTAAATAGTCATATAAAAAATAGAGTGTATTTAATTTTGCTTCTTTGTTTTTATTGTTTTGGAGATACTTCAACAAGTCAATCACAAACTTCACCTTTTCAGAATTCTGCAATAATAAAGTCTCTGAACTGATGATGTCAATATTGTTTTCTGTCAAAAAATTAGCAATATCAACTCCATGTTTTTTTGTTCGAGTCAGTACGCAAATTTCATTTAAATGAAAATCTTCTTTTGATAAATTTTGGATAATGGTTAGTATTTTACCTGCATAAGCTAGCTTTTTTTCATCACCAGATAGACCTTTTTCCATAAAGGATAACTCTACATACCCTCCTTTTTTATCTGTATGATTTTGTTGATTTTCCTCTTTATAAATAGTCGTATATTCTGGTTGGCTAAAAAACTGAGAAATGTGCTGAAAAAAATCATTATTAAAGTCAATTACCTCAGTAAAACTTCTATAATTGGTGTCTAATGATTTTAATTGTTTCTCTATAAAAAACGGATTATGCTTTTTAGATTCTCCTTTTTGAGCTAAGGTTAAAAACTGCTCTGGCTCACTTCCTCGCCAACGATAAATAGCTTGTTTGGTGTCGCCCACCAACAATAAGTCTGAATTCTCTTGAGAGAGTGCATTGTGAATTAACGGTATAATATTTTGCCATTGCAAAACGGATGTGTCTTGCATTTCATCAATAAAATAGTGCTTGAATTTTTCACCAATACGCTCATAAATATATGGAGCAGGCTGCTCTTGCAGGTTCTTACTAATCATCTGGTTGAATTCGGCATTCAAACGAATGTTTTTATCTTCTTTAAGCTCGTCTAACTCTTTATTAATTCGACTTAACACTGCTAAGGGAATTAAATTTGACAAGAATAATTTATTCAATGAATATTTTTGATATAATTTTTCTGATGAAAGATATAAACTTGCTAACTCTTCACCTATACTATCAATGGCATTTTTTGTTTCAATAGGTTTTGATTTTGCATAAAATTCTCTATTTTCAATTTTATTTTTGAGCGTATTTACATCAAAAAACTTAGCGTTATCTAAATTAGAAGCTATATTTTTAAAATGATTCGGTAACATAGATCTATAAAAATCATTGAAGTTTAAACCTAATTTTTCTATGATTTCTAATCCCTTATCTCCAATTTGAGTAAACTCTTTTTCAAAAACTCTTTGTTTTTTATAGAGTTTGTTTTTTAAATCAATAAAATCTTGAATCTCCTTCTCTTGCAATTGTTGTAACTGTATAGCATCATTTTCATTGAGTAATAACTGTGCAATATCTTTCAGCTCTCTGGTAATATCCCAAGATTTATCATCGTCAGTTTTCTGTAATGAAAAATCTATTAAAAGTTTGGTTAAATCTTGGTCTTCTCCAATTTTTGAAATCAGTTGATCTACAGCTTCATTCAATAGCGATTTGGCATCCATCTCTACATCAAAGTTGAGAGATAAACCTAAATCGAAGGCAAAACTACGTATCAATCTATATGTAAAACTATCAATAGTGGTAATATTAAAAGCAGAATAATTCTGTAGAATGGCATGTACAATTCTTTTTGCTCTTTGATGGATGGTTATATCATTTACAGGAATGTTCTTTGCTTTAAAATCTTCTTCAATAGCTTTAAAAAGGTCGGTTTTGTGATTTAATATCTCAGCTTTTGAAAATTCACGTAGGCTATTTATCACCCGTTCCTTCATTTCTGCTGCCGCTTTATTGGTAAAGGTTACTGCTAAAATATGCCGAAAATGGCTGGCATTAGACGTTTGCAATAATATCTTTAAGTATTCTTTTACTAAGGTAAAAGTTTTACCACTTCCTGCAGAGGCATTATAAACTTGAAATGTGGAAGGGCTTTGCATGGTGCTAAAGTACGGTTTAGACTCGAACCCGCCAAAGGGAGAGGTAGGTTACACGAATTGATATGAATTTTAAAAAAATTTAACTTCTCTACCCTTTAAACCTGAGTTCGGCTTAAGCTTTGATCTGCAGACTGTAAAGAAAAGGTGAGATTTGAAATGGAAAATTTGAATGAATATCTTGATATTTCAAAAAATTTACATGAAAATATTGCCTTTTATTTATATTTCCTTCGGATTTGATGAATTTTTTCCAATTTTCGCCAAATTTCCTCAAACTAACCCGTTAGTCTTTCTAAAATTCGTCTTCAAATTGAATGAAAATTCATCTAAACTGCAAACAAATCT
>JAMONB010000036.1 GCA_027066745.1 Flavobacteriaceae bacterium | reverse complement strand
GGCTTGGACATTCTTAACCCGATTCAGCCATTAGCCGAAGGGATGGATCCTCAGTTTTTAAAAGATAATTATGGTGATAAGCTATGTTTTTTTGGAGGGATAGACATTCAAAACCTAATGCCAAAAGGAACTCCTAAAGAAATTAAAAAAGAAGTAAAAAGAAGAATGAGCATCTTAGGTAAAGGTGGAGGCTATATTGTTGCACCAGCACATAATATTCAAGATGATACTTCTGTTGAAAATATTGAAGCCTTTTTTGAAGCAGTGATGGAATATGGTGAAGGGAATAGAACATAAGTATTCAGTTGACAGTTATAATAAGAAAAATATAATAAAATGATAGACTACGCTCAATTAAATCAATTTATGTATGAAGGAAATGCTCCTAAAGTACAAGAAATTATCAAAAAAGCATTGGCAGATGGTATGCCAGTAAACGAAATACTATCTGAAGGTCTAATTGCAGGAATGGCAGTATTGGGAGAAGATTTTAAGCATAATATTCTATATGTTCCTGAAGTATTGATTGCTGCAAGAGCTATGAAAATGGGCTTGAATGAATTAAAACCTTATCTTGGAGAGGGTGATGATGTCCAAAAAAGAGGTGTTGTTGTTATAGGAACTGTAAAAGGTGATTTACACGATATAGGAAAAAATTTGGTAAGCATGATGGCAGAAGGTGCTGGTTATGAGGTGCATGATTTAGGTGTTGATATTTCTTCAGATCAATTTATTGAAGCGGCAAAAGAACACAAAGCTGATATTGTGGGAATGAGTGCTTTATTAACCACAACCATGCCTTATATGAAAACAGTGGTTGATGATTTTAAAAGTAACGGACTTGAAAATGTGAAATTAGTAATTGGAGGAGCACCTATAAATAAAGCTTTTGCAGAAGAAATTGGTGCTGACGGTTTTGGACCAGATGCAGCATCTTCAGTAGAAGTATTTCATCAGTTGATGGATGCGAGCTAATGTTACTTTATGGCAACACTCCAAAATATATTAAACACTTCTGGATTTAAAATTGGTGTAGAACTTGTGTCATCACGTGGTACGATTACACAAGAAAAGAATCAAAAAGCAATACATTTTGGTGAGCAATTATGTGAGCAAGAAAGTGTAGATTGGATTTCTATTACCGATAATGCAGGTGGTTATCCTGCAATTTCTCCTACGGATATCGGAAAATTTTTACAATCTAAAGGAAAAGAAATTATTATTCATCTAACCTGCAAAGATTATAACAGAAATGGTCTTGAAGCCAAAGCCTGGGAATTGTCTAGTGATGGTTTTTCTAATATATTAGCAATAACTGGTGATTATCCTGCAACAGGAATTAAAGGAATAGCCAAACCTGTTTTTGATATTGATTCAATAGGACTACTATATAGCCTAAAACAGCTGAATAATGGTTTAGATATTGGCAAGAAAAAAGAAATACGCCTCAATAAAACTAATTTTTATCTAGGTGCAGTAGTTTCAAATTTTAAAAAGAATGAAAACGAACTCATTCCTCAATATTTAAAACTATTGAAGAAAATTGAAATGGGAGCAAATTTTATTATCAATCAAGTTGGTTATGATGCGGCTAAAATGAGTGAGCTAATTCAATTTCAGAAATATAAAAACCTAGAGCATATCCACATGATTGGAAACGTTTTTATGCTGAGTAACTTTACAGTAAATTTATTCCATAAAAATAGAATACCTGGGGTTATTCTTACAAAACCTCTGCAAGAAAAATGTTTGCAAGAAATACAATCCAATGATAGAGGGAAATCATTTTTTTTAGAATTAGCAGCAAAAATGTTGGCAATTTATAAAGGATTAGGTTATAAAGGCGGTTACTTAGGCGGTGTGCATAATATTGAAGATTACAAGCGGATAATGAAGATTTTTGCATCTTATGGAAATGATGATTGGAAAGAGTTTGTGTTGGAATTACAATACAAACAATCCAACGAATTTTTTATGTTTGAAAAAGATGCAGTAACAGGATTAACAAGTAGTACATTGAATCCTATTTTATTAGAAAAAGGGAAGCGTACAGAGCATGTAAATATGAATTATACCATTTCTAAACGATTCCATAAGATTTTATTTACAAAAAGTAAAGGGTTGTATAATACAGGAAAAAATCTTTGCAAAAAATCAAATTCTAAGTTGAATGCACCCAAATGGCTCTATGCATTAGAACAAACTGGAAAGAAATTTTTATTTGATTGTCAAGATTGTGGTGATTGTTCCTTGCAAGAGATTGCTTATTTATGTCCAGAATCACAATGTGCAAAAAATCAACGAAATGGGCCTTGTGGCGGAACATTGAATACCAAATGTGAAGTAAAAGATATCGATTGCATTTGGGCAAGAGCTTACGATAGAACAAAATACAATGGCGATATATGGAAGCTCCTAGAGCATGTGCCAGTTATACAAAACCATGACTTAGAAGGCACATCAAGTTGGGGTAATTTTTGGTTGGAAAAAGATCATTGTACTAACTAGCAAATCCAAAAGTCAAATAACAAATAACAAAAGATAACCAATAGCTAGAAGTTAAGAAACAAAAAATATAATAAACCAAAATCCCTTCCCTTTAGAAAGGTTAGGATGGGATAAAACATACAACATGAACAAAGTAGGAATTATAGGAGATTTAATAAACAATGCATACGGCAGAGCACGTAGAGCGTGGCAAGCAAAAGATTTAAAAGGCTATCAAGCCTTAGCAATTTCGCAGACAGAACAGGGTTCAGATTATTTAGATGTCAACTTAGATAGCACGCGAAATCTGAATGTAAAACTAGAAGAAATTATTGCTTTTTTACCAGATTTAATTCCGGCATTACAAGAAGCGTCTTCTTTACCTTTGTGTTTTGATCATCCATCTTTGGCTTTTCATCAAGCAGCTATTGAAGCCTATGATTTTAAAAAATCACCACCACCATTAATCAATTCCATTGCCGCATCAAGAAAAGAGTTAGATGAATTGGTCGCCTTGGCAGGACAATATAAAGCATCTGTATTGGCTATTGTTTCTGAAAGAGTTACGGCAAGTGGCGGAGCTCCATGTGAAAGACCTGAAGAAAGTTATGAAACAGCTCAATATTTTATAGATCTACTGCGATCAAAAGCAAACCTTAGTAATGGACAAATATTTCTAGATCCAGGGCTGCCCCCTGTTGGTGCAGACACTCAAGGTTTAGTAAATATGGGCTTAGATGCTATCAAACTGATAAGAGCAGATAAAGATATGGAAGGCGTACATATTTCTGTAGGCTTATCTAATTTTGCATGGGGAACACCTAAAAACATTAGAGCATTATTAGAACGAGCATATTTAAGTGTGGCAGGAGAATTAGGCTTAGATTATTCAATTTCTAATCCAGAACACAATCCGCAGCCCTTAGCAATGGATGATCCTTTAGTCATCGGGTTAAAAGATGCCTTAAATCAAGCACGACCGCTAGAAGGAGAAACGATTGCAGACTCTGGTTTTCGGCAAACAACAGCCATTTTAAACTTAGTAAAAGATGATGATGACGATTTTTAATTAAATGTCATTCCTGTGGAGGGAGGAATCTGAAGAATCTAACTACAAATACATGCCAATTTTTTCACTAAATAATAGAACTATTCAAAGTACCGCCAATCAATCCTTATTTGATTTAGCAAAAGAGTTGTCTATGCCGATACCTTCTTCCTGTAAAGAACAAGGGAAATGTAAAGAATGTTTGATAGAAATAAAGGAAGGTTCAGAATTTTTATCGTCATTAACCAAAGAAGAGCAACATTTATTACCACAATACAGATTGGCATGTCAGACTTTTATCGAAAAAGAAGGTGAAGTAAAAGTTGAAAATTTAAAAAGAAGTCTGATTAAAATTGAAGATAAAGGCGTTGCTACAATCTCAAATTTAAAATTAGAACCTGCTGTATATAAAAAAAGAACTACTGTATTTTTAGATGATAAAGCCATTGAAGAAACTACAGGTTCATTATTAGGGTTGGCGGTTGATATTGGCACAACCACAGTAGTTGTCCGATTGATAGACCTTGAAGAAGGTAAAATAAAAG
>JAMONB010000035.1 GCA_027066745.1 Flavobacteriaceae bacterium | reverse complement strand
GGAGTGAAGCTGATAATTTAATTTTGCGAAATGCTATTGTTAATTTAAAAGTGAAGCGAATTATTACTTCTAAAATTGAACATCATGCTGTACTACACACGGTGTCTGCTTTAGAAAAAGAGTTTAATATTCAGATAGACTATGTAAATATCACTAAAAAAGGAACAATTGATTATCAACATTTAGAAGAACTATTACAACAAGGTTCTGAAAAGACTTTAGTGAGTTTAATGTATGTGAATAATGAATTGGGTACTATTTTAGATATTAATAAGGTTTCTGAATTGTGTACAAAACATGAAGCTTTATTTCATTCTGATACAGTACAGGCAATCGGACATTATGAGATAGATTTACAAAATACTCCGATTGATTTTATGGTGGCAAGTGCTCATAAATTTCATGGACCTAAAGGTGTGGGGTTTGCCATTATTAAAAAGGGATTTGGTATAAAACCACTATTAATAGGAGGAGAGCAAGAACGTGGTGCAAGAGCGGGGACAGAAAATGTACACAATATTGCAGGTATGCAAAAAGCATTGACTATTGCAATGGATAATTTAGTAGCTGATGCAACTTATATTTTAGGCTTGAAGAAGTATTTTATCAATCAATTGCTTGAAAATTTACCTGAAATTAACTTTAACGGGTGTTCTGATGATTTTAAATTAAGTACATATACTATTTTAAATGTGCGTTTTACTGAGGATTACTCCATGCTTTTATTTCAACTAGATTTAAAAGGAATTGCTGTTTCTGGCGGAAGTGCTTGCCAAAGTGGAAGTGCCAAAGGGTCGCATGTTTTGAATGAAATTTTATCTAAAAAAGAAGCAGAAAAAACATCAGTGCGTTTTTCATTTAGTAAATTTAATACCAGAAAAGAGATAGATAGAACGATTGAAGTATTAAAGGAATTATTACAATAATTACTAATTTTTTCACCTTGAAGACTAAAAAATACTATTGCTATTATCATAACAGTAACAGTTAAGAAACTAACTATTGTAAACAAGACGATTCTAAAAAGTAATTATTTTACCAATACTTAGATGTCCATCTCTACCATTTCAGCTCTTGCTCCAAATCTGATTGGCAATATACTTGTTCCAATTCCTTTAGAAATATACATTTTTGGTTCTGTATTTTTACACCAACCTTTTAAATATTTCCCACTTCCTCTAGGTTTAAAAGGAACAATTCCTAAAAATGTGATTTGCCCACCGTGAGTATGTCCCGAAAGAACCAAATCAATATTTAAATTTCCTTTCTCAGTCGTTATTAGGTCTCTATGCATGGGACAATGAGATAAAACAATATTCGTACTTGTTGGCTTTAAATTTTTAATGGCTGTTTTAAAATCTGCATTTCCACCAATAAAGTCATCAATTCCAATTATTGAAATTTCACGATTTTTGATTACTAAACTCCTATTTTCATTTATTAGTAACTCACAGTTGTTTTCAGAAAAAGTATGTTTTAGTTTATTCAAATCTACATTGCCCCAATATTCCCAATTTCCTGTAATTGCATACTTTTGAATTGATTTGTCAATTAAGTTTAGAAATTCATTTAAAGCATCAATTTTTTCAGTTTTGTCAACAGTATCTCCAGTTATAAATATCAAGTCAGGTTTTGATTTGTTTATTCTCTTTGCAATTGATTTATGAAAAGATCTTAAAGAATCAAAATGTAAGTCAGAAATTTGAATGAATTTTATCTTATCTTTTTGATTTTTAGAGAGATCAAAATAATTCCAATCAATTATATATTTTTCAAACCATAATGAATCTAAAAGAACTAACCCAATTGAAGTCAAAAGCAATCTTTTGATAAATTTTCTTCTCGATGTTTTTATCATTTTTTAAATCAGGGGTAATGTAAAAATTTGGTTGTGCTCTAATGCACTATAGAGTAATACTAAAAAACAGTGGTGTATAAGAAAACGAAATTTAAACCAACTAAAATCATAAAAAAAACCGAAGCATTGGCTTCGGCGTAAATTTTATTTTTTCTTTTTTTGTTGAGCCTGTTGCTCTTGAGCTTGTTTCATAGCATCATCTAAACGAGCTCTAAATTTACTCTTTTTCTTTTCAGGTTTTGCCTTATTTTCTTGAATTTGAGCATGAATCTTTTCCTCATCAATAATGAAATTTTTAATTACTAACATAATTACGATTGTTAATAAGTTAGACACAAAGTAATATAAACTTAAACTACTAGCGTATTGATTAAAGAAAACTAACATCATGATAGGTGAGAAATACATCATCATCTTCATCATTTTACCCATATCAGGCATACCTTCTTGTGTAGGTTGTTGCATATTCATTTGTTGACTTTGACTCATTCGCATATAAAAGAAGATGGCAACTGAGGCTAAAATTGGGAACAGGCTAATGTGATCACCATAAAACGGAATATTAAAGGGTAATTTTGCAACCATATCATACGATGATAAATCGTTGGCCCATAAAAATCCTTTTTGTCGTAAATCTATATTTGATGGGAAGAATCGAAACAAGGCAAAAAATACTGGCATCTGTATTAAAGCGGGTATACAACCTGATAACGGGCTAACTCCTGCTTTACGTTGTAATGCCATAGTTTCTTGTTGACGTTTCATTGCATTCTCTTTGCCTTTGTACTTGTCATTTATAGCTTGCATTTCAGGGCGTAATACTTTCATCTTAGCACTAGACAAATATGATTTGTAAACTGCAGGTGACATAATTATTCTCACAACTATGGTCATTAAAATAATAACTAGCCCAAAATTAGAAATGTATGTACTTAAGAATCCGAATACAGGAATAAATATAATTCTATTGATCCAACCAAAAATACCCCAACCTAAATCTGCAACTTCGTCAATATCAGTCCCTTCGTATTTCTTAAAAATTTTATAATCAGTTGGACCATAATACCAATTCATGGCATAGTTTAATTCTCCATTTTTCATAGACAATGGAGCTTTTAATGTAAATTGTTTGGTAAATACTGTGTCTCTTTCTTCGTCTTCAACTAAATTTTTAGAAGTTAATTGTGAAGTACTAAATGGAGTGTCTGTTTTTAAAATGGAAGTAAAAAAGTGTTGTTTGAAGGCAACCCAATCTATATCAGTTTCATTTTCTTCACCATCTCTAATATAACTAACATCATCTTCACTTTTATAATAGAAAAAAGAATATTGATTTTCTGTTTTTAGGCTTTTTTCATGGCGAAAAGCTTTTAAATCCCAATCTAAATTCAATGCTTGAGAAGTATTGATTGCATTACCCATCCCTTGCGTTTTTATTGCAAAGTCAAGCATATAATCATTAGGTTTTATTTCGTACCGATATTCTAAAAATTGGGAGTTAGATACTTTCAACTTCATTGAAAGCACTTGATTGTCTCCATCTTTAGTTAAGGTAGGTTCAAAAAATAAATCTTTTGTATTTAAAGTACGGTTATCACTAGTGGCAAAGTTGATATTGAATAATGCATTATTATCCTTAATTAAATACAATGGTTTTTGATCGTAAGTTTTATAATTTTTAAGTTGAACTTCTGTGATTTGCCCTCCTTTATTAGAAACTTTAATTTTTAATAAATCATTTTCTATTATAGTTTCATTAGTATTTGCTGAGGGCAGAGTAGCACTATATGCAAATACACCCAATTGGTTTTTAGCATTAACCAATGCAACAGAATCTGTAGGTTTGATCGTTGTAATACCTGTTTCTGGCTTTGCAGTTTCTTTAGCAGTGAGTTGTTCTATTTTTTTGATTGAATCTTGAATTCTTTCTGTTTTTTGTTTTTCAAGTTCTTCAGCTGTTGGTTGGCTACTGTACATGTACCAAAACATAAGAGCACCTAATAATACAAAACCAATAAGCGAATTAAAATCAAATTTCTTTTCTTCCATAAATAAAGTCTGTCAGGTTGACATACATTTTAAAATTATTGTGTTAGTTGTTATTGCCAAATTGTTAATTTTTGCAGTTGCGAAATTATAAAAAACAAAGCATATAGCCTTTGAAAGCAGCTGTTTTTTTATAAAATATAAATAGATTGCATCAATTTACTATGCTATAGAGTCAAAAAGTATTCCTAAAATAAATTGTCAGTGGTATTTGTCAATTAATCCGTTATATTTTACCTCACCCAGAATTACAAAAAAACGGTTCAGACCTCTCTCAAGAAGCGTTATTATGCGACATTATAATTTTAAATTGGTATTAAATCATAAACCTCTAAGCCAAATGGCTACATGAAGGCGTGACAGAAGCCTAGGGGAGATTATTTCCGATTAAAACACAACATCAAATATTTTTATAAAGCTACGTAATTCTAAAATCCAGCAGCTTTATCATCACCTCTTGGGTCAGCACCACCTTCTAATTTTCCGTTAGGTAAGACTAAGATAGCGTCAACTTTACCAATGACAGGAGAATTACTTTGATCTATTTGATAACCTAATTTTTTTAAGGAAGGAAAAACAATGGAATCAAAAGCAGGTTCAAATTTTATATTGTCAGGTAACCATTGATGGTGAAAACGAGGTTTAGAAACTGATTCTTGCATGGTCATATCATATTCTAATACATTTAAAATATTTAGCATCACAGAAGTAATTATTGTTGATCCTCCAGGAGAGCCTAATACCATTTTTAGTTTTCCGTTTTTCTCTACAATAGTGGGAGTCATTGAACTTAACATTCTTTTTTGTGGAACAATAGCATTGGCTTCAGCACCAATAAGCCCAAACATATTGGGTTCACCTGGTTTTGAACTAAAGTCGTCCATCTCATTATTTAAAAAGAATCCAGCCTCTTCAATATATACTTTAGAACCATAGGCTCCGTTTATTGTAGTTGTAATTGAAACTGCATTTCCGAATTGATCAATAATTGATAAATGAGTGGTTTCATCACTTTCTGAAAAAGTAATTTCTCCATGAGTTAAATCAGAAGATAATGTTGCTTTATCCCAATTAAAATTGAGCATTCTTTTCGATAAGTAAGCTGATGTGATTAAGCTATCAACAGGAATATTTACAAAATCAGGGTCACCTAAAAAATGTGATCTATCTGCATAAGCTCGACGAGATGCTTCTGTAATCAATTGAATATACTTGGTAGAATTATGCTTGTATTGTTCAATGTTAAAAGGTTCTATACTCTTTAAAATCTGAGCAATGCAGATACCGCCACTTGAGGGAGGAGACATAGAGATTATTTTATTATTATCATAAGTAAAAGTAATTGGTTTACGCCATTTTGCTTGGTATTTTACTAAGTCTTCTTTACGAATAACACCACCTAATTTTTGCACATAGTTGACCAGCATTGTTGCTGTTTTTCCTTTATAGAACTCATCTCTACCATGGTCTCGAATACGTGTTAACGTTGCTGCTAAAGCAGGGTATTTTATAGTGTCACCTGCTTTCCAATCTTTATCTAATAAAATAGTTCTATGATTTGCTTTTTCAAAAAGGGGTCTATATTTATTATTGACTTTTTCTTGTTTTTGTGTAACAACCACTCCTTTTTTGGCTAAGTCAATAGCGGGTTGTATCAATTTTTCGAAAGGTAATGACCCAAATTTTTCATGAATATCAAATAGTCCACTAATTGAACCTGGTACACCAACAGCCATAGCACCTAAAGTACTTTTATCAGGGATAACATTGCCATCATTATCAAGATACATATCTTTAGTTGCAGCTAATGGTGCTTTTTCACGATAATCTAGTGCACCAATTGCACCATCATTTTTTCTATAGACCATAAAACCACCGCCACCAATATTACCAGCATAAGGATAAGCTACAGCTAAAGCCAAGCTAGTAGCAATTGATGCGTCAAAGGCATTTCCTCCTTGCTTCATAATTTCAATTCCGATTTTAGAAGCTTCTTCTCTTGCAGAAACTACCATTGCAGAATCAGCTATAAATCCAATTTCTTTTTGAACTATTATTTCTTGTTTTTCAAGCTTCTTATTTTTTTTACATTGGGTAAATACTAACGAAAGGGATAAAATAATTAAGATTTTTTTCATGTGTTTATTGTTTTTAATTCTTCAAGACAAAATTGCTGTAAGTCATTGAAAAAGGTTGTGAAGTCGTTATCAAACGCTATATAATGTAGTTTTAAATCTTCAATTGCCAAATATATTTGAGATTTGTTTTTTGTTCTTTTGTCCATCCCGATAAGCACTTTTTCAATACCTTCTAGGGTACTGTAATTGTACAACCAATCACCTTTAATCATATATGGTAAAAAGTATTGGATTTTTTCAGGGAGTATATTATAATTTGATTCTAGTAACTTGTAAAATTCTTGAGCATATTCTTCTAGAGGCGTTTGACAATAGCTTGCCCAATTTTTTGCCAAAAAATGATCGTATAAAATATCAATAATTACTCCATCGTAATGTTTGTATCTTGGGTGGAGTCTTCTTTTACTTACTTTTACTATGGTATGGGTGTCTGTAAAAGAATCTATTTTTCTATGAAGAAAAATTCCTTCTTGAATGGTTGTAACATAATTTGTGTAATTTTTACCTTTGACAGCATCAGCAATAAAATTACCTATTTTAATTTGCTTGCTATTACCAGAAAGATAAATATGTGCTAAAAAATTCATGATGTGAATATACTAAAAAAACTCTTTCAAAGAAGAAAGAGTTTTTAAGTTATAAACACATATTTTCTAATTAAGGTAAAGAAAAATGCCAATCAATTTTTTTTAATAAAGAGCTGATTTCATCCTTTCTGTTCGTTTTGCTGATAAAGAAATAGTATTTAGTGGTTACTAAAACAGAAAGGTTTTTAGGATTAATTACTGAATTAACAGATCTTAAGTAAGAACCTGTATAATCACTGCTTCTTATAGGTCTAAACTTTGTTGTTTTGGTATATAGCATTTTATTTATAGCCTTTTTGGTATTCTTGCCATTTTCACCATAGCCCATAAATCCGTAATAGGTCAGTAGTTGCCCTAAAGCTGATTGAAAATAAGTTTTTTCATTATCTGCAATTGTCCATAGAGCTAAAAAAGGGTTAGGTTCTATGACTATTTCACCTTTGTAATTTTTTTTGTTCCAGTTCGGTATAGATCTTACTGCTAAGTCTTTAAAAACATAATCAAATTGTTTTGGATCAATAAATGACAACCATACTCTTTCTGTCATATCTTCAATTTCATCATCTGTGTAAAAGGTGTCTCCTAATAAAGTGATAAGTTGGTTGATATCATTTTTTTGTATATCAATACCTTTTAGAATAGGCTTAACTTTCTTGTATTCTTTTATTCTACTATAAAATCGTATTTTAGAATAATCTGGTTGCGACCAACTATGAGCACTAAACCCTATAAGTAGTATAAATAATAATATTTTATTCATTTGTCATTTTTATTCTAGACTGTTATGTTTATAATCAAAAAAATATTTAACAAATAACGGTATTTTAATTGATTAAAATATAAAATTAGGGTTGAATAAATTCCCATTTAATTTTTCTAAATAATTCTGTGAGCTTTTCTTTTTCTGTAACTTTACAGACAATTATATTATAATAACCTTTAGTAACCAAAGCAACTAATCCCTTTTTTACGAGATTATTATTTACTGATTCTAAATAAGAATAAGCCCAATCATCATCTTTAGGGTCTTGAAAATCAATGTTTTTAGTGATTAATAATTCATTAAAAGAAGATTTCACAGCATTTGCATCATCTCCGTAGGTTATCAAACTATAATGATTAAGTATTTTACTTAATGCCAATTGAAAATAAGGCATTTCATCATTACTGATGGTCCACTCTGTAAGGTAGGGGTTGGGTTCTAACACCAATTCACCCTTTGCATTCATTTGTCCCCAATTATTAAGAGTTGTTACCGCAAAATCTTTATAGACAAAATCAAACATTTTTGGGTTAGAAAAAGCCAGCCATGCCTTATCTATAATTTCTTTCTGTTCTTTTTTTGTATAAAGAGAATCGCCAAGCCTATCAATAATATCAACAAGTAAATCCTTATCAACACCTAATTCTTGAGTTTTAGGTTTTGTGTCTTTATATTGATAAATATCACTGCTGAATATTACTTTAGAATAGTCATTGGTTTGGGCAATAGCAATAAAATTGAATATGGTTGCTATTACAAAAAGCAATACCTTTTTCATTGGGGTCTATTTTTATCACCTATGATTGGTTTAGTTAATCAATCAAGGCTGATGTTAATACTTAGTTAGAGGGTTTTTATTTTTTTAGTTAAAAAACTAATCAAAACCAAAACCTGTTACATGAAAACGGTAATTTTATAATAATAGTATATATTAGGGTTGGATAAATTCCCAATCAATTTTTTTAAATAGCTTGGTAAGCTCCTCTTTTTCATCAAGTTTACAAACAATGATATTGTAATACCCTTTAGTAACTAAAGCTACCAGTCCTTTTTTAACAAGCTCATTGTTTAGAGTCTCTAAATAGGAATATGCCCAATCATCATCTTCAGGATCTTGAAAACTAATATTTTTAGTAATTAATAATTCGTTAAATGATGATTTTATACTTTCAGCGTCATCACCATAAGTAATTAAACTATAATAACTAAGTATTTTACTTAAAGCTAACTGAAAGTAGGGGAATTCATTATCATTAATTGTCCATTCTGTAAGGTAAGGATTAGGTTCTAACACCAATTCACCCTTAGCATTCATTTGCCCCCAATTATTGTGAGTTGTTACTGCAAAGTCTTTATAAACAAAATCAAACATTTTCGGATTTGAAAAAGCCAACCATGCCTTATCAATTATTTCTTTTTGTTCTTTCTGTGTATATAATGAATCACCAAGTTTACCAACAATGTTTGTAAGTAAATCCTTATCTACACCTAATTCTTGTGTTTTAGGTTGGGTGTTTTTATATTGATAAATATCACTACTAAAAACAACTTTAGAGTAGTCAGTTGTTTGAGCAACAGCAATAAAATTGAAGATTAGTAATATTAAAATAGGGAGTAATGTTCTTTTCATATGTTTAAATTATATTTTAATAGGTAACATATGCTGTTCGCTATTAATCAATGTTATATGGATTAAAGCTTTCAACATGCTCGTTTCATAGAATTCTTTTTGTTAAACTTCGTTTTTAGCACTTAAAATAACCAAAAGTATAAATATTGGTGTTTAAGTAAATAAATTTACTAAAAAAATGAATTCAAGTAATGTAGTTTGTAGAGATTACTAATATAGTGATAAAATAAATGCGTTTTAAAGAGAAATAAATAAAACGTAGATTTTCTAAACAAATGGTAAGTTTAGCATAGTATACTACTTTTTATTAGGGAATATATCTAGCGAAATCTATAAAATCGAAATTTGGTATTTTACCTCACCCGAAACTGCAAAAAGGCAGTTTCGACCTCTCCCAAGGAGAGGTGAATCGGAAACCTAGAGGCCTTCTTCCGCCGAAATGGCTACATGAAGGCGTGAAAGAGCCTAGAGGAATTCTTTTCGATTAAATGTTTATCCATTAAGCATTACAGGCATCACTAGCATGGTTATGTTTTCACCATCTTCTAACCCATCAATCGGTGTTAAAATACCAGCTCTATTAGGTAAAGACATTTCTAATAAAATGTCATTACAATTTAAATTACTCAACATTTCTGATAAAAATTTTGAGTTAAAGCCTATTTGCATATCATCACCTTCATAACTACACTGTAAGCGTTCATCAGCTTTGTTAGAAAAATCAAGGTCTTCAGCAGATATATTAAGTTCTTTACCAGCCATTTTCAACCTGATTTGATGTGTAGTTTTACTTGAGAAAATAGAAACACGTTTTACAGAATTTAGAAAAGAGTTTCTTTCTAAAGTTAATTTATTGGGATTCTCTTTTGGAATAACAGCGTCGTAATTAGGATATTTGCCATCAATTAAACGACAAATTAAGATGGTGTCATCAATTGTGAATTTAGCATTTGCGTTATTATATTCTATAGTAATTTCATTATCTGTACCAGAAAGTATATTTTTTAATAAATTTAAAGGTTTTTTTGGCATGATAAACTCTGCTACTTCATTAGCATGAACATCAGTTCTAGTATATTTTACCAATTTATGAGCATCAGTTGCAACGAAAGTTAAGTCTTCTGTAGAAAACTGAAAGAAGACACCACTCATTACAGGTCGTAAATCATCATTACCAGAGGCAAAAATAGTTTTAGCTATTGCTGTAGCTAAAATATCTCCTTTAATGCTAGTAGAACTTGCCCCTTCTAATTCTATTGCTTTAGGAAATTCTTCGCCATTTGCATACGCTAAAGCGTATTTACCACTCTCAGAACTAATTTCTATAGTGTTATTATCTTCAACCACAAAAGTTAATGGTTGCTCAGGAAAAGTTTTTAAAGTATCTAACAGCAGTCTTGCATTTAAAGCTATAGTACCATTTTCATCTGCTTCAGCAGCAATTACAGTACTCATAGTTGTCTCTAAATCAGAGGCAGACACCTTTAACTGTTTGTTAGATAATTCAAACAAAAAGTTATCTAAAATAGGTAATGTATTGTTGTTATTGATTACACCTCCTAATATTTGAAGTTGTTTTAGCAATTCTGTACTTGAAACTATAAATTTCATCTAAAGTCTGGTTTAAAATATAGATACAAATATATCATATTATATGTGAGCAAAAAAAATTTAATTATCCCCTTTTATTCACATTTTATTAGAAAGTGTTAAGGTTTTCATAATATAACATTTTTACAGATAGAATTGAGTAAGTTTGTGAACTCACCTCCTCAATTAATTATATGAAGCTTTATTCATTATTTTTTATTCTTTTATTAATAAATAGTAACCTATCTGCTCAACAACCAAGCAAACTTAATTCAACTGAAATTCATGAATCAATTCAGAAATTAAATTTTTTAGGGTCTGTACTCTATTTGGCTGCACATCCTGACGATGAAAATACTCGTTTGATCTCCTATTTTTCAAATAAAGTAAAAGCAAGAACAGCTTATCTATCAATTACTAGAGGTGATGGAGGTCAAAATTTAATTGGCTCTGAATTGAAAGAATTATTAGGTGTTATTAGAACACAAGAGTTATTAGCTGCACGCAAAATTGATGGAGGTCAGCAATTTTTTACAAGAGCAAAAGATTTTGGGTATTCAAAACATCCTGACGAAACTTTAGAGATTTGGAACAAAGATGAAGTCTTAAAAGATGTAGTTTCAATCATTAGAAAATTTAAACCAGACATCATCATTAATCGATTTAATATTGCATCAGCAGGAAAAACTCATGGGCATCATACTTCTTCTGCAATGTTAAGTTCTGAAGCTTTTGACTTGGTTGGTGATACTTCTTTTAAAAGTCATAGTTTATATAAACCTTGGCAACCTAAACGCTTGTTTTTTAATACCACTTGGTGGTTTTATGGGAGCAAAGAAAAGTTTGAAAGAGCAGATAAATCAAAAATGTTAAATTATGATATTGGTGTTTATTTTCCGTCAAAAGGATTGTCTAACGGTGAAATAGCAGCACTAAGTAGAAGTCAACATCAATCTCAAGGTTTTGGTAATACAGGAGTAAGAGGAGAGCAAAAGGAATATTTAGAACTCGTTAAAGGAGAGTTTCCTGAAAGTAGAAATATATTTGAAGGTGTTGATACCACATGGAGTAGAGTAGAAGGTGGCGTAGAAATTGAGAAGATTTTGAAGAAAGTAGAAAATGAGTTTGATTTTAAAAACCCATCTGCAAGTATTCCTAATCTATTAAAAGCCTATCAGTTAATTTCTGTTTTAAAAGATAAACATTGGAGAACTATAAAGGTAAAAGAAATTAAAGAAATTATTTTAGCGTGTACAGGCTTGTATCTAGAGGCAATTTCTGACCAGTCAAGTGCTTACCCTTCAGAAGAAGTCTCTTTTTCTATAGAAGCAATAAACAGAAGTTCTCAAAACATCAAATTAAAAAATGTACAGATTCTTCCTCTTCATGTTTCTGATAATTCATTAATTATTCTAAAAAATAATATAAGGCATAGCCTAACTTTAAAAGGTATAATACCAACAGAAATAAACTATACAAGTGCTTATTGGTTAAATGAACAAAGTACATTGGGAATGTATAATGTACCTGATGCTAAATTAATTGGAAAACCAGAAACTCCAAGAAATCTTAGGGTAAAGTTTAGTTTAAATATAGATGGATATAATATTGATTTTCAAAAAAACATAGTATACAAATTTACTGATCCAGTAAAAGGAGAAGTTTATCAACCTTTTGAAATAATACCTAGAGTGACGGCCAATATTGTAGATAAAGTAACTCTTTTTTCTGAGGATAAGCCTAGAAAGGTTCCAATAGTTGTACGAAGTGCAAAGATGAACACTTCAGGCTCAATCTCTTTAAAGATACCAAAGGGTTGGAAAGTAACTCCTGAAAAGATAGATTTTGAAATTGCAGAAGCTGGTGAAGAAAAAACGATTACCTTTAAGTTGAGTCCTCCAGCAAATCAAAGTGAAGGTTTTATTTCTCCTGTAGTTCATCTAGGTGGAAAAAGTTATACTCAAGAACTGATTGAGATTGATTACAGTCATATTCCTAAGCAAACAATTGTACTTCCTTCAGAAGCAAAAGTTGTACGTTTAGATATAAAAATGAAAGGAAAATTAGTTGGTTATATTCAAGGAGCTGGTGATCAGGTTCCAGCTAGTTTGCGTCAAATTGGTTATACAGTTGTTGAATTGAATGGAAAGGATATAAAAGCAAATAACTTAAAGAAATATGATGCTGTAGTTTTAGGTATTAGAACTTATAATGTTGATGATAAAGCTGCTTTTTATCAAAAGGAACTGCATGAATATACTGCAAATGGCGGTACACTAATTGTACAATACAATACGAATAGAAGGTTGAAAGTTGACAAAGTAGCCCCTTATTTGTTAGAGCTTTCTAGAGATAGAGTGACTGAAGAAGATGCAAAAGTGAAGCTTTTGGCAAAAGAGCATGAATTATTAAATACACCAAATAAAATAAATGAAGATGATTTTAATGGATGGATACAAGAACGTGGCTTGTATTTTCCTGATAAATGGGCAAAAGAGTTTACACCAATTTTATCAATGCACGATAAAGGAGAATCAGCTAAAAAAGGAAGTTTATTGATTGCTAAATATGATAAAGGATATTTTATTTATACTGGTTTGAGCTTTTTTAGAGAATTACCAGCTGGTGTCCCTGGAGCTTATAAATTATTTGCTAATATGCTCTCTGTTGGTAAAAAATAAAATAAAATTGTTCAAAGAATAGTAGCTATGGAACCTCAAAAATACCATTGGAAATCATCTTATACCATTGTCCTTATCGCCAATGCAGTGTATATTATTTTATTCTATTTTTTAATGCAATATTTCAACTAATATGCAGCAACTCGATTGGATAGTTCTTACCTGTACTTTATTGTTTATAGTATTATATGGTGTTTGGAAAACTAGGGGCAGTAAGAATGTAGATGATTTTATCCGTGGTGGTAATCAATCAAAATGGTGGACCATCGGATTGTCTGTCATGGCTACTCAAGCCAGTGCAATTACATTTTTATCAACGCCAGGGCAAGCCTTTCATGACGGAATGGGCTTTGTACAATTTTATTTCGGATTGCCAATAGCAATGGTTATTATCTCCTTAGTTTTTATTCCTATTTACCATCGTTTAAAAGTATATACCGCTTATGAATATTTAGAAACACGTTTTGACCTTAAGACAAGGACTTTAGCTGCAATTCTATTTTTAATTCAACGTGGCTTGGCAGCAGGAATTACCATTTTTGCCCCCTCAATTATCCTTTCAGCTGTTTTAGGGTGGGATTTGATAACGCTTAATGTTATTATTGGAGTTTTAGTGATTATTTATACGGTTTCTGGGGGTACAAAAGCAGTAAGTGTTACACAAAAATATCAAATGGCAGTAATTTTTGCAGGGATGTTTATTGCTTTCTATTTAATTTTAAGCTACTTACCAGAAGAAATTACTTTTACTAAGGCTTTAGAAATAGCAGGTGCAAGTGGTAAAATGGATATTTTAGATTTCTCTTTTGACCTGAATAATAGGTATACAATTTGGACAGGTTTGATTGGAGGTACATTTTTAATGCTCTCGTATTTTGGTACTGACCAAAGTCAAGTACAGCGATATTTGTCAGGTAAATCGGTTAAAGAAATGCAGTTAGGGTTGCTTTTTAACGGAATGTTGAAAGTGCCGATGCAATTCTTTATTTTATTAGTTGGCGTAATGGTTTTTGTTTTCTATCAATTCAACCCTACACCATTGAATTTTAACCCAGAAGCAAAAAAAGCTGTAGTAAATACAAATTATAGCAATGCGTATGCTAAACTAGAAGCAAAGCATAAACAAAATGAAAATGAAAAAAGGACATTGCAGTTAGAATTGGCTTCAAATTCGACAAATACTTTAGTTATAGAGCGGATAAAGGATTTAGAAGATTTAGATAAAGAATTAAGAAGTGAAGCAAAACAAATTATCGACAAAGCAAACCCGAAAATAGAAACCAATGATAAGGATTATGTGTTCATTCATTTTATATTAAACAATTTACCTAGAGGTTTGATTGGTTTATTGTTGGCTGTTATATTATCTGCAGCAATGTCTTCAACAGCATCAGAATTAAATGCCTTAGGGTCAACTACAGCAATAGACTTATATAAACGTAATATCAAAGGAGAACGGACAGATAAGCACTTTGTAGCTATGTCTAAATGGTTTACATTATTATGGGGTGTTATTGCTATAATGGTCGCTAGTGTTGCCAATTTGTTTGATAATTTGATACAATTGGTGAATATAATAGGTTCTATTTTTTATGGTAATGTATTGGGTATTTTTTTATTGGCATTCTTTATCAAGTTTGTAAAAGGTAATGCTGTTTTTTTTGCAGGACTAATTACTCAAGTTGTAATAATTGGCTTGTACTTTTTAGATAAATATGAATACATTAATTTACCTTATTTATGGTTGAATTTTGTAGGTTGTGCATTGGTTATGATGACTGCGGCTCTGATTCAAACATTTTTAAAAGAAGAAAAAAACTAGAAGTTTTAAAGCGGTATTAAAAAAAATCCTCAATTATACAATTGAGGATTTTTATAATTTTGCAAAAAGAATGTTTATTTAGCAGCTACTTTAATATTAAGTGAAACTTTCTCCCAAGCAACAAGAATAGTATCCATAACACCATAAAATAATTGTTCTTGATTTTCTTCTCCAAAAACGGGTGTGATATTTACACGAAGAGCATCTTCTTTTTCTTTGTATTTAAATGCTCCCCAATTGTCATTTTTGGTATTGAAAATAATTGTCCAATCTTCATTTTTTCTCGGAATGATAAAAAAACCATATTTACCAGCAGGTAGATCTTTACCGTTAATTGTAACATCTTTATCAAAAGAAATGGTGGTGTTTTTATCTGCTCCAGCTCTCCAAACTTTATTATATTTTTCTAGTTTACCCCAAATAGTTCTACCTTTTACACTAGGGGCACTATAATCAATAGTTATGTTTACACCGTCAATAATACCTGTTGTTTGTTGTTTTGGACTTTTTTGAGCAAAACTTAAAGTTGTTATTAAAATAAAAGCTAAAAAGAGTTTAAAATTTTTCATAGTTTTTTTTAATTATTTAGACCATTTTGCAATGTTGTCTTTATTCATTTTTACATAGTCAGCATTTCCTGCTTTTTCTGCCATTACTAAAGATGCTTTTGCAGCAGCAAGTGCATTTTTTGTATCTCCTAAAGCTGCATGAATTAATGATTTCTCTTTCATCATCCAATATGCTTCTTTACGTAAGTCTGTTGCTTTGGTTATCCACACTAGGGCTTGTTTTAAATCTTTACCTGCCTTTCTGTAATATGAAGCAGCACTAAAATAATCGTTTGCTGTAGGACCTCCCATAACTTTATCAATGCTAGCTTGAGCAATTGCATCAGAAGGAACATCAATTTTTAGAGTTACTATGGTATCATCCCAAAGAAAATTAAGTTTTCCAGATTTTCCATCCGCTAAATCATCTATTAGAATGGTGAATGTTTCCATATTCATTTCAGGAAAATTCATCACTTTGGCAGATGTTTTTAATACAACTTTGCCTTCATCCCAAACTTGAGGCGTGCCCCAATTGGTAGCGTCACTATAGAAAATAACATCCCAAGATTCTGCATTAGGAACCGTATAGATAGCATACGTTCCTTTTTTTAAGCTATCCCCTTGAATAAGAACATCGTCACTAAAGGTTATTTTTGTATTGGCATTAGCACCAGTTCGCCAAGTTTTTCCATAAGGAACTAAATCTCCAAAAATAGTTCTCCCACGCATTGAAGGGCGTGAATATTCTATGGTAACATCAGTTAAACCAACTTTTAATTCGGTTTTAGATGATGGACTTGGTGCGGGTGATTTCACTTGTGCATTAACACTTAACGCTCCAACAAATAGGAACATTACTACTAATTTTTTGTACATAATCGTTTATAGTTTAGTTAGAATTGAATCAAAGATAATAAATATCAAAGGTGTAAAATCTCTTTAACAGTTTTTTAACTATATTTTTTCTTTCTGATGAAGGTGAAAACAATTCCGAAGAGTATTAAAAGAATAAGAGGAACGACAATATTTATCATTTGCCAAAATGTTCTCTCAGTATATGCTTTTTCTTTATCTAAATATTGTAATTGTATTGTTTTTGATCGTAATTGTAATAGACCAGAATCATCTAATAAATAATTAATAGTATTCATTAAAAAATCAGAATTTCCATAGCGTACACTTGTGTATTTATCTACGCCTAAATCAATAGGTTGCCCTTTTACTAGTTCATTAGCTATTATATCTCCATCTGCAATTACTACCATTCTATTAGGTGTACTTTTACTCTTATAAAGAGGAGTTTCAAAAGGTCTTACTCTATTTGCATAAGCAGAAGTAAACTCGCCTTCTAATAAAACGCCCAAGGTTTGATTGCCTTTATTGTAATCTTTCTTTTCTGGTTTTTTTGAAATGTCTGCTAATGAAATAATCACAGGAGTACCAACTGCTTTTGAAAAATCAGAGCTTTGTAATAATACTGTTTTTTTAATTTTATTTTTTAAAGTATCAATAGTATTTGCAAAACGTAAGTTTACAGGATCAACATTTTTAGTAATAGGATGCTTATTTTTTGAAGTAATAAGTGGGTGGTAATGCCAAATATAATCATTAAACTGTGTTTTATTACCTGTATTGCCATCTGCCAATCTAATAGTTGAACTATAGGCATCTTTAATTAAGCTATAATTAATTCTAACTCCATAGCTAAATAATAAATCAGTTAGATTTAATTTTTTATTGAAAGCCAAGCTTTGTCCAGTTAGCATTAAACTGTCTAATTCAGCCGTAACATTATCAATAAGCCAAAGTGATTTACCGCCATTGATAATGTATTGATCTAAGGTAAATTTTTCTTGTTCAGAGAATTCTTCTGTAGGTTTTGCAATAATGGTTAAATCATATTTAGAGAGTTGTTCTAATGTTTTTTGCGGATGATTACTCACAGAATCTAACGTAAAAGGAGCTAGTTTATAGTATTGCTTCAATTTACTTAAAAAACTAACTAAATAAATGTCATTTAATTCATCATTTCCTTTTAAGATAGCAATAGTTTGAGTCTTTTCAGAGGATACTTTATGAATAGCATCAGAAAAAGCATATTCTAAATTTTCAATCGAGTTTTGTAATTGTTGCTCTTGATTTTCAACAGAAACGTCAGTCAGTAAAGAAATATTTTCAGTTTTACCTTTATAAGTAATAGTTGCCCATGGAAAAACAATAGCTTCAGATAATTTACCTTCTTCTTGTACGGATAGCCTGCTTGGTTGTAAACCTTGTTTAATCAATTCTTCAGCCTGCTCTAACGGATCGATAAATTTAAACTTGACATGATTATTGGTTGCCGTTAATTCTTCAAGATGTTGTCTAGTTTCTATTTGTAAGCGTTTAAATTCAGCAGGAAAATCACCTTCAAGATATACTTTTACGATGGCATTTTCATCTAGTTTATCAAGGATAGTTTCAGTAGTTTCTGACAAAGTATAACGTTT
>JAMONB010000034.1 GCA_027066745.1 Flavobacteriaceae bacterium | reverse complement strand
TATTAAAAATAGTTTTAAATTTATTGAAAAATGAAAAAACAGAAAAGCAAGGTGTCAAAGGGAAAAGACTTAAAGCAGGATGGGATAATCAATACTTATTAAAAGTCTTAAAAATAAAAGTATGTGTTTGCCCTGACACTTTACCTCTTAGTTCTTGATTCTAATAAGGTATCCTAAATAAATTAACTTCCTCCTAAATATACATCCCCCATTTACAACTTAAATGATAATTTCACTCGTTTACACGATTTTCACCAGTGTTTAACATATTATTTTCTTTGTTTGTTTTAATTAAAAGACTTTTGAGCAAATTTTATTTAAAATTAGAACAAATTATGCAAAAAACAAACCAAGGTAGAGAAGAAATCAATACGTATTTAGAAAATACAAAAAAAGGCAAAAATAATTGGTGGAGATATGCCTTAACAATATTAAGTGTTATTGTAGGTTTTATTGTTGGTAATCGTATATTAACATTTATCAAACCTACTTTAAAATCTATATTTCCTGATGGGAATTTAGGAAAAGAATTAGGTACATTTATAATAATAGGTACTATTTTTGGTATTGCTCTGATAGCATTTATAATTGCTTTTAAAAAATTTCACCAAAGACCAATTTCATCCCTTATAGGGATTCAAAAAAAATTCAACTTTGTATTGTATATTAAAGGTTTTGTACTGTGGGGTATCCTTTTCTTTCTTGTGAATTTAATAACTGATTATTCAATATTTGTTAATTTCATTGTCAATTTTAATTTAAATAATTTTATATTATTAATAATTGTTGGTTTTGTTTTTATTGGAATTCAATCATTTTTTGAAGAATTATTAATTAGAGGATATATAATACAAGGATTTAGTTTGAAAATTAAAAGTATCTTAATTCTTGTTATAAGTAATGGTTTAATTTTTTCGATAATGCATTTTGGCTATGGATTAGGAAGCTTTTTATATAGTTTTATCTTTGGAGTCTTTTTTGCTATAATTGTTCTAAAACAAAAACAAATTGAATTTGTAGCTGGTGCTCATAATGCTAATAATTTAATGCTTTCACTGGTATTCATTGATTTAGGCGATGCCATAAATAAAGAATTTTCTTGGTCAGTTAATTGGGCATCTTTATCTTTGGAAATATTAGCATTAATCATACTAACAGTAATTGTTTACAGATTTATAAAGTAATTGAAAAAGATAAATAAACATCTAACTATTTTAATTCATCTCTTTTTCTGGAGTGGGTTTCTTTTACTTTTTTATTTCCAAAATAAGGATACTACAATTATTGAATATGCAAAATTAATGAGTATATTAATAATCGCATCTATAGCTGTTTATTCTAACTTGTATGTTCTATTTCCAACATATTTCAACAAAAAAAAGTTTACAACATATACAATACTCCTTACATTACTAATTATAATTACGGCTCTATTAACTACTTATCTTTTTTCAACTCAGAAAATCAATATATTTTACGCATTTCTTCAAAATATTGTCAATATATTTTTCTTCATTGTAATTACAAGTGGGTTGAAATTTTTCAGAGATAACAACAGAAATCAATTACAGATTAAAGAACTTGAAAATGTTCAATTGAACACAGAACTATCCTTGCTTAAATCTCAAATAAATCCTCATTTTTTATTTAATTCTTTAAATAATTTATACGGTCTAATTTTACATAATAAAAATCAAGTTGCAGCAAAAAACATACTCAGTCTATCAGAGTTGATGAGATATGTTTTAGAAAGTAGTAATCAAAAAGAGGTTGTGTTGCATGAGGAAATTAGATTCATAAATAATTATCTTGATCTTGAAAGAATTAGATTACCAAATAGAATAGATATTCGGTTTGATGTTTCATTAAGCAGCGATACCATTGAAATATCGCCTCTTCTTTTCATTCCTATGATTGAGAATGCCTTTAAACACGGAATAGATCATCACACACAAAAAGCTTTTCTACATTTTTCATTAAGTGTACAAGGAAATGAATTATTTTTTGAGGCAAAAAATAGCCTTTCAGATATAACTATTCGCGAGGAACATGTATCGGGTAAAGGGTTAATTAATCTACAAAAACGTTTAGATATTTTATACCCTAATAAACATTCACTTTCTATAGAAAAGGATAAAAAAACTTATGCAATTATATTAATTTTAGATTTATGAAATTACAATGCTTAATAGTTGATGATGAGCCTATAGCACAAAAAATACTTGAAAACTACATATTAAAAGTTGATTTTTTAGAATTAGCAGCAAAATGTAGTAACGCTATAGATGCCTTGCAGGTATTACATAATCAAACTATTGACATCATTTTTTTAGATATTAAAATGCCCACACTTTCTGGTATAGAAATGCTAAAATCTACACACCCACTCCCTAATGTAATTCTTACAACTGCCTATTCTGAATATGCAGTTCAAAGCTATGAATTGAATGTAAAAGACTATTTGCTTAAACCAATCACTTTTGAACGATTTCTGAAAGCTGTCAATAAAACTATTTTTTCTGAGACAGATTTAACAGAAAATAAATCAGAGATGAACACCACAAATAAATTTATGTTTTTTAAGGCAGACAAAAAAGTATATAAATTTTATTTTTATGAAATAATATTTTTTGAAGGGTATGGAAATTACGTGAAAGTTTATTCTTTAAATAAAAAACCCATCTTAGTATTGGATAAACTGAATAATTTAGGAAAAATACTTTCCTCTAATGATTTTATTAGAGTTCATAAATCTTACATCGTAAATTTATCTTTAGT
The DNA here is from genome assembly GCA_027066745.1 of Flavobacteriaceae bacterium. GTDB lineage: Bacteria > Bacteroidota > Bacteroidia > Flavobacteriales > Flavobacteriaceae > Aureibaculum. The sequence goes on along the minus strand of JAMONB010000034.1, from coordinate 1,355 downwards.
TAAAGAAATATCAGGTAACAGAATAATAATTAATAATATAGAAATTCCAATAGGACAATCTTATAAAGAAGGTTTTTGGGATAAAGTTCGTAATAAATAAAATAGCATCTTAAATACAAAAAATCAATAGGCAAAACTCCATAAAAAAACCTGACTCAAAAAAAGTCAGGTTTTTACTATTTTAAAAGGTAAGCCTATTCAAAGCCTTTTTTCTTTAATAATGGTGCTATTACAGGTGCTCTACCAATAAATTCTTTATACAAGTCCATTCCTGATTTTGAACCTCCGCTACTTAACATCTTTCTGTATTTTTTTGCCAATTCTGGGTCAAAAATATTTCCTGTTTTTTTGAACTCATTAAAAGTATCAGCATCTAATACTTCACTCCACAAATAACTGTAATAACCTGAAGAATATCCGCCAGAAAAAATATGTGAAAAATAAGTACTTCTATAACGTGGTAATATTTCATCTATCAATCCTTGTTTTCTTAAAAAGTCTTTTTCAAATTTTCGAACATCTATTTTTGCATTTGGTGCTTTTAACGTATGCCAATTCATATCTAAATACGCAGCTGCCATATACTCTACAGTTCTAAAACCTTCGTTAAAACTATTTGCCTTATTCATTTTATCAATCATTTCTTTAGGAATCACCTCACCTGTTTTATAATGCTTGGCATACAATGCGAGTACTTCTGGTTCACTCATCCAATTCTCCATAACTTGAGAAGGAAATTCAACAAAGTCACGGGGTACACTTGTACCAGCTAATGAACGATATTTTACATGAGAAAACAAACCATGTAGAGCATGACCAAATTCATGGAATAGGGTTTGTGCTTCACTAAATGACAATAATGATGGCGTGTCTTTTGTTGGAGGAGGAAAATTAAAGTTATTGGTAACTATTGGTGTTATAAATCCATCAACGTTTGATTGTTGTCGTAAAGCATTCATCCAAGCTCCTCCTTTTTTACTTTCCCGAGTAAAGAAATCCATATAGATAACTCCTAAATGCTTTCCATCAGCTTCTAACACCTCAAAAACTTGTTGGTCTTCATGCCACTTAGGTACATCATTTAATTCTTTAAAAGTCAAACCAAATAATTTTTTTGCTAACATAAAAACACCTTCTCTAACTGCTGTAAATTCAAAATAAGGTCTCGTTTCTTCTTCGTTAAAATTATAACGCTCAGCACGTACCTTTTCTACATAATAACGCCAATCACTTCCTTTAAATTCACCTTCAATACCATCTTTTTTCTTCATGGCTGCCAAAGCTTTTCGCTCGCTCTTTGCCATATTTAATGCAAATGGCCACAACTTATCCATAAACTCATAAACTGCTTCTGG
>JAMONB010000033.1 GCA_027066745.1 Flavobacteriaceae bacterium | reverse complement strand
TCCTTTTGCAGTGTGTTTGTTTACAGCAGCAACATGTCTTCGTAATGTTTCTTGTACTTTTTCTTTAAAAACATCAGGTTTTTTGCGAATTAACCGATTCGATTCTTCATAAGAAATACCAATAGGATAATAACCACCCGTCCAAGGAATATGTAATGATGTTTGGTCAGAACCCACATGAATAAAAATATTTTCGACATCAAAACGTTCCCAAACTTCAACAATATTTCCTATAAATGCAATAGAAATCACTTCGCTATCTTCTTGGGCTTTTTGAGTACGTTTTACCAAATCATCCAAACTATCAACCAAAACATCAACCCACCCTTGTTCATGTCTTTTTCTAGCAGCTTTTTCGTTGACTTCGGCAATTACAGTAATACAACCAGCAATGTTTCCTGCTTTGGGTTGTGCACCACTCATTCCACCCAAACCAGAAGTCAAAAATATTTTTCCTGCAGGCGTTTCTTCTTTCGGTAGTATTTTCCGAAAAGCATTCATTACAGTAATTGTTGTTCCGTGTACAATTCCTTGCGGACCGATATACATAAATGAACCTGCAGTCATTTGTCCGTACTGCGTAACACCTAATGCGTTAAAACGCTCCCAATCGTCAGGTTTTGAATAATTAGGAATCATCATTCCGTTAGTAACAACTACCCGAGGAGCATTTTTTGACGAAGGAAATAAGCCCATCGGATGCCCAGAATACAGATGTAAGGTCTGTTCATCAGTCATCGTTGCCAAATACTGCATGGTAAGTAAATACTGTGCCCAATTTTGGAATACTGCACCGTTGCCACCATAGGTAATTAATTCTTCTGGGTGTTGAGCAACAGCAGGATTCAAATTGTTTTGAATCATATGCATGATAGCTGCAGCTTGTTGTGTTTGTGCAGGATATTTATCGATAGGTCGTGCATAGAAATCGTATGTTGGCTTAAACCGATACATATAGATACGCCCATAATCTTTGAGTTCTTGTGCAAATTCTACCGCTAATTCAGCATGCCATTTTTTTGGAAAATAGCGTAAGGCATTACGAATGGCTAATTGTTTTTCGTTTGTATTTAAAATATCTTTACGTTTTGGAGCCCTATTGATTCCCTTAGGATAGCTATGTTTTGGTGGTAATTCTGACGGAATTCCTTGAAGTATTTGTGCTGTAAATGTCATTTTTATTGTTTTTGGGCGTTCTCCAGAAAAATCTGGGTCAGGCTATTCGCTGTATCTTTTCATTGTCATTGCGAAGAAAACTTTTTTGTTTTCTGTGGCAATCTCTTTATAAAGTAGAGATTACTTCAGTCGCACCTCCTTCGTAAGGACAATTGTTAGTTTACGATAAAATCTCGGTTCTGTACAAAATCTATCATTGTATTAATATCATCTTTTAAAACTCTATCCTCTTCTAATTTAGCCACTTTTTCTCTTATAATAGCATGATTTTTTTCAACAATTTCAGAGCATTGTAAAGGTCTTCTAAATTCAATGGCTTGTGCAGCATACATTAATTCAATAGCTAGAATTTTTTCAATATTTCCTAAAATTTGATTAAATTTTCTACTTGAAATACTACCCATAGACACATGATCTTCTTGCCCTAAAGAAGTAGGAATACTATCAGCCGAAGGTGGAAAACACAAAGATTTGTTTTCGGTAACCAAGGCTGCTGTGGTGTATTGCGGAATCATAAATCCAGAATTTAAACCACCACTTGCTGTTAATAGCCGTGGCAATCCGTATTTTCCTTCAATAAGTAAATAACAACGTCTATCAGAAATATTACCCAGTTCTGAAGCAGCAATAGAGGTATAGTCTAAAGCCATAGCTAAGGGTTGTCCGTGAAAATTGCCACCAGAAATGGCTACCGTATCACTTAAAATTATTGGATTATCAGTAACCGAATTCATTTCAATTTTCGCCAATTTGTTTAAGTGATAATAGGCATTTCTAGATGCTCCATGTACCTGTGGGATACATCGCATAGAATATGGATCTTGTACACGTTCGCAATCTTCATGCGACATAATATTTTCTGAACCTTTAAACAGCATTCGCATGCGTTTGGCAACTTTTAGAGAACCTTTAAACGGTCGGATACTATGTAATGCTTTTTTAAATGGAGACGCACTGCCTTTATAGCCTTCAATACTCATCGCACCCGCCAAATCGGCTAAATTGAGTACATACTTCATTTTGTCTAAACCAACAATGGTATGTGCTAGAATAAACTGCGTACCGTTTATCAATGCCAAACCTTCTTTTGCTTGAAGCGTAATTGGTTTTAAATCATGCTTTTTTAAAACGTCTTTAGCAGGGACAATTTTATGATTTATCCAAAATTCACCCTCACCCAATAAGGGTAAAAACAAATGTGATAGTGGAGCGAGGTCACCAGAGGCACCCACAGAACCCTGTTCTGGCACCACAGGAATAAGGTTGTGTTCAATAAAAAATAAAATATGTTCAATTACTTTAAGTCGGATTCCTGAAAAACCTTGACATAAGGCATGAACCTTAGTAATCAGCATGATTTTTGACAGCAGTACATCAATAGGTTTACCAACACCAACAGCATGTGTAATCAATAGATTCTCTTGTAGTTTACTCGTTTCTTCGGGCGTAATTTGCACATCACATAAAGGGCCAAAACCCGTATTGATACCGTAGACAGCTATATTATTACTGGCAATGGTTTCCACTTTTTTTCGGCAAGCAACAACCTTGGCAATAGCATCTTTTGTTAGTACAGCCTTAAGTTGCCCATTTGCAATAGCCATTACTTTAGAAACAGTTAGTTTGTCTATTCCGTAGTTAAACATATTGTTTTATTGTTTTGAACAAAGTTATGTAACTTTTTGATGATAGTGGTTATGTGTCTATAATTTCTTGTTTAATGAGATTTACTTTTATCTAGTACTATTTATAAGTTATTTGTTACTGTTATAAAGAGTTGTTATTCATTAAAAAAGTCCTCAACCGTACAAATTGCACATTTGGTTTTTGCCACCTCTTAAAGCCAGCCCAAAAAACCAAAAGAGCAATTTCTTGCCAACGCTCAGTTGAACATAAAATCAACATATTTATCACAATATTTTGAGTATATTTAAAAAATTAAACTATTTTAGTGGCTGATTAAATAAACATCTCAAATGAACAGAATAAAGGAGGTTTTAGAAGAAAAAGGAATAAAGCAAATTTGGTTGGCTGAAAAGTTAGGCAAAAGCTACAATATGGTAAATGCTTATGCTAAAAACAGACAGCAACCAAGATTGGAAACCTTAATGGAAATAGCCAACATTTTAGATGTGGACGTAAAAGATTTGATAATATCTAATAAAGAAAAATAATATGCCAACACTTAATTGGATAGGAAAAGATAAAGTTATAAGCCACCACCAAGATGTGCCTTATAGAGTTTTGGAACACAAATACGGCTTTACAGCAGAAAAAGGAAAACAAACAGCTCCAACCCAAAGTGGAAACAAAATAATACACGGAGACAACTTAGAAGCTCTTAAAAGTTTATTGCCAGAGTATGAAGGAAAAGTAAAGTGCATTTATATTGACCCACCTTACAATACAGGAAATGAAGGTTGGGTGTATAACGATAATGTAAACCACCCTAAAATTCAAAAATGGTTAGGCGATACTGTAGGCAAAGAAGGGGATGATTTAACTCGACACGACAAATGGTTGTGTATGATGTACCCAAGAATAAAATTACTTCACAAATTACTAACTGAAGATGGTATAATTTTTATTTCAATAGATGATAATGAATATCAAAACTTAAAATATATGTGTGATGAGATTTTTAGTAAATCTAACTTTATTACAAATTTCACATGGAGAACAGATGGAAACTTTGACAATCAAGCAAAAATTAAAATAAATCACGAATACATTCTTTGCTATTCTAAAAATAGTAACTTATTTGAATACCCTAAAGTTATTGATCCCAACATTCCTTCTGGAAGTAAATTATTCAAAACTGAGATAAAAAATACAATCGTTAAAAATGGACCCAAAAACCCTGTCAGTGAAATAAAAATACCAATTGGATTTCCTTGTGATTTAAAAAATAAAACGATAAAAGCAAGAACAGATTCTTGGCCTCATTACTTTTCTGATGCTATTATTAAAAATAATA